>VGYZ01000042.1 GCA_016872795.1 Planctomycetota bacterium | reverse complement strand
GCGGCGTGGAGGCGTGCGAGCCAGGTGAGGGTGTGGTGGTCGAGGGCTTCGGGGGTGAGGCCGGGGGGCTCGTGGCGGATGCAGAGGGTCTGGAGGGAGACGGGGGCGAGCAGGCGCCAGTGGGGGAGGGCGCGGATTTGGTCGGCGAGCCACTGGGCGTTCTCGAGGTCGCGGCGCAGGCGGGACTGGAGACCGCGGACGCCTTGCTCGCGGATGAGGCTCCAGAGCTTGAGGGCGCGGAAGCGGCGGCCGAGGGGGATGCCCCAGTCGCGGAAGTTGGTGACCTGGCCGTCGGCGGAGGTCTGGAGGTAGCTGGGGTTGGTGCTCATGACGCGCACGAGGTGCTCGGGATCGCGCACGTAGTAGGTCGAGCAGTCGAAGGCGACGCCGAGCCACTTGTGGGGATTGAGGACGAGCGAGTCGGCGCCCTCGATGCCGTCCCAAAGCGCGCGGCACTCGGGCAGGATCATGGCGGAGCCGGCCATGGCGGCGTCGACGTGGAGCCAGAGGCCGAGCTCGCGGGCGAGGCGCGCGCAGGCGGCGATCGGGTCCATGGCGGTGGTCATGGTGGTGCCGGTGGTGGCGACGATGGCGCAGGGGCGGCGGCCGGCGGCGAGGTCGTCGCGGATCGCGCGCTCGAGCGCATCGGCGTCGAGGGCGAAGCTCGCGTCGACGGCGATCTTGCGCAGGTGCTCGCGGCCGAAGCCGGCGAGCAGGGCGGCCTTCTCGACGGAGCTGTGGGCGTGCGCGGAGATGTAGACGACGAGCGGGGCGGAGCCCTGGTCGAGGCCGCGCTGCACGCCGGCGAAGGCGCTGGTGCGCTCGCGGGCGCAGATGAGCGCGACGAGCGAGCTCGACGACGCGGTGTCTTGGATCACGCCGCGCCACGCGCTCGAGAGGCCGAGCATTTGGCGCAGCCAGTCGAGCACGCGCTCCTCGAGCTCGGTCAGCGCGGGCGCCGACTCCCACGAGATGCCGAGCACGCCGAGGCCGGTGCTGAGGTAGTCGCCGAGCACGCTCGAGAGCTCGCCGTTCGAGGGGAAGTAGCCGAAGAACTTGGGGTGCTGCCAGTGCGCGAGGCCGGGTAGCAGCACCTGCTCGAGGTCGGCGAGCACGCGCTCAAACGGCTCGCCCTGCTCCGGCGGCACCTCGGGCAGTTGCGTGCGCACCGAGCCGGGCTCGATCGGCGGATGGACCGGGCGCGCGGCGACGCCAGCGCGGTAGTCGGCGACGAGGTCGACGACGCGGTGTCCAAAGCGGCGGAATTCCTCGGGCGTCACGGGTGGGCTCGTCTCAGGGTGGGTTCGGAAGCAGGTGGAGCGCGCGGTTTGCAGCCGCAGGGTAGCGCGGCGCGGGCGCGCGGCGCCGGGGCGTGTGGCGCTTGCGAGCGGAAGGAGGTTTTGTTCGACGCCCCCATGCTGCTGGGCATTGCACGGAGGCTCCTTCGAGAGCGGGCGAGCTGCGGAACGGCGCGGGAGTTGGATGTCGAAGGTGACGAATCGCGGAGCGACCGAGCGAGGGGAGGGACGCTCTGCGGTGTCGGGAGCGGCGGCCTCGGCGGCGGGGCTACTGGGAAAATCGCCAGTGCGCGTTAGATTTTCGAGCTCACTCGCCTTCCTGGACCCTCGCCTCGAGACGCCCTTCGTGACCCAGACCCTTCAGATCGAACCGTCGATGACCATGGAGCAGATCCTCAAGGTCGCTCCGTCCGCCCAGCGGGCCCTGTTCCAGCGCTATCACATCGGGGGCTGCTCCTCGTGCGGCTTCCAGCCCACGGACACCCTCGCGCAGGTCTGCAAGGACCACAACATCCTCGATGTGCCGGAGGTGATCCGCACGATCCAGCTTTCGGAGGATGTCGACCGCAAGGTTCAGGTCAGCGCCACGGAGATCAAGCGCTGGCTCGACGAGAAGCGTGACTTCTCGTTCATCGACGTGCGCACGCCGGAGGAGCTCGCGATCGCGAAGATCGCGGCCGCCGAGCCGCTCGACTATCAGGACCCCGGCAAGTACATGAGCCTGCCGAAGGACCGCACGATCGTGTTCATGTGCCGCAGCGGCATGCGCTCGCTCGATGTGGCGGCCTACTTCATCGGCCACGGCTTCACCAAAGTGCACTCGATGACCGGCGGCATCCTGGCGTGGAGCGCGCAGGTCGACGCGAGCGTGCCGCGCTACTAGCGGCGGCGCGAGGCGAGGAACGTGCTCGCCGCGAGCGTGCGGGTAGGACGAGAGCGCGGAACTCGCGAGCGTGGTATCGAGTGCGAGCAGCTAGCGCGGCGCGGGCTGCGTCACCACGAGGTGACCCGCGCCGGCTTCGATCTCGATTTGGCGCCAGCCGTCGCCGAAGCGCGCGAAGAGCTTGCCGCCTTCCGCGGCGAGGCCGCGCTCGTCGATCGTGAGCGCGGCGTCGGAGCCGAGCTCGACGCGCTCGAGCGTCGCGCCCTCGAACACGCCGTCGCGCGAAAAGCTGCGCTGGATCGGCTGCTCGTCGCCCATGGCGCAGAGCGGTTGACCATCGAGGTTGACGGCATGCCAGCCGTCGCTCGTGAAACGCAGGAGGGCCGGCGCGCGCGCGAAGGCAGCGCGGTTCTGCAGGGCGCGCACATCGCGGTCGAGCAGGTGCACGAGGGCGTCGAGCGTGACATCGGGACTCTCGAAGTAGGCTGGGATCGCGACCATCGCCATCGCCGCGACGAGCGCGAGCGAGATCAGGATCGTGAGCAGCGAGACGCCGCGGCGCGAAAATCGCAGGGAAGGCGAACGCGAGCGCATGGTCGAGGGGAGCTTATCGGATCCCGCGGCGCCGCGGCTGGAGGTCGTCGGACGAGGTGCGAATCACAGGTGCGAACCTCGCGCCGCTGCGCTCAGGTCAGGCCCCAGAGCTTGAGGCGCTGGTAGACCTTCGCGCGGGAAATACCGAGCAGGTCGGCCGTGCGAAACTTGTCGTTTCCGGTGGCTTCGAGCGCGTGCAGGATCGCCTCGCGCTCGATGTCTTCGAGCCTGCGCACGGGTCGCGAAGCGTCGGGGTTCGAGGACGCGCTCGCCAGCTGCTCGCAGCGCGCGCGCAGCTCTTCGAGGCGCTGTGTGACGCGCACTGCGATGCCGACCTGCGATGCGAGCTGGTCGGCGCGGCGCACGGAGCTCTCGTCAAACGGCGCCCTGCCGCGCGAGCGCTCGAGCACGATCGCGCCGCGCTGGCCCTCGGCGGACGCGAAGGGCGCGCACAGGATCGAGCGCCCGCTGGCGGGGTCGGTCTCGATCCTCGCTCGCATATGGTCGAGGGCGCGCAGAGCGAAGGGTGCGTCGTGCTCGATGTCGCCGCGCGACAGGCCACCGTGCTGGCTTGCGAGCGCGCCATCGAGGTCGAAACGATCCTTGCGATGCAGCGCCACGAAGCCGCGCTCGCCTGCACACAGGGTCACGGCGTTGCGCGCAACCAGCTCCAGCAGGGCCGGGAGGTCTTCCTGCAGGAAGAGCCACTCATGCAACGCCGAAAGTTGAGGTGCATCCATCGAGGTCGGGTAGCCTGCGCGAGCAGGGGTCGCGAGACCCATCTTTGGGGGCGTGCCGGGGTGCACGCAAACCTTGGCGGCACAGGGTAGCGCTTGCGGGTTCGCTTTCGAGGAGGCGAACGCGGAGAAGCGTTCGCGCACGCAGCGCGCCGCAGGTGTGCGACATCACGCCGGGAAACCTGAGGTGCTCGGAGAAGTCGTTTTCGGGGCGGGAGTGCCCTGTGTCCCAAAACTCACAAGCACGCACCCGTGTCCACTGCCCCGGTGGTTTCGTCTCGTCTTCCGACGGCGGCGCAAGAACTGGGAGCAGCGGAGCTAGACGGCCGGTGCTGAGTCGAGCAGGTGCTCGAGCAGGATGTGCAGGCCGAGCGCGATGAGCACGAGGCCCGCGATCCAGTGCGCGGCGCGCTCCGCGTGGCTGCCGATCGCGCGACCACTCGCGAAGCAGGCGGCGGCGCCGAGCGCCGTGAGTGTGAAGGTGCAGGCGAGAGGCCAGCCGAGCTCGCCATCGCCGAGCGACATGCCGAAGCCCACGGCGAGCGCGTCGATGCTCGTGGCGATGCCGGCGAGCACGAGCTTTCCCAAGGGTGGAACGCCGTTGTCGTGTGAGTTCGTCGACTCGCTCTCGCGGATCGTGCGCACGCCGAGCGTGGCGAGCACACCAAACGCGATCCAGTGGTCGAAACGATGGAACAGCGATGCCACCGACGCGCCCACGAGCCAGCCGAGCGTCAGCATTCCGGCCTGAAACACGCCGAAAATCACACCGACCCGCACGGCGCCCGTGAGGCGCGATCCGGCCGACGACACGCCGTAGGCGAGCGCCACGAGGCAGCTGTCGATGGCGAGGCCGGCTCCGATCAGGAGCGCGCTCAGGACCGCCGGGACCTGCACGGGCGAAAGGGTGACGATCCGATCCTGCTTTTGCCAGCGCGGCGTGACCACGCGGAGGCGCGACCTGAGTACCATCGAGCATGTGCTGCTGCGCCATGCTCTCGCGCTCGTCTCGCTAGCTGGACTCGCGTCCGGAGCGCGCCCCGTGGGCGACGACGAACACTACTTCGAGACAAGCGTGCGGCCGCTGCTCGTGCAGCACTGCTTCGGCTGCCACTCGGATTCAGCGCCGAAAGTGAAGGGCGGGCTCAAGCTCGACTCGCGCGCGGCGCTGCAGGCCGGGGGTGCATCGGGTGCCGTCGTCGTGCCGGGCGATCCGGCGGCGAGCGAGCTGATCGCGGTGCTGCGCTATGACGGCCTCGTGCAGATGCCGCCGAAGGGCAAGCTCGCGCCCGCGGACATCGCGACGCTCGAAGAGTGGGTGCGACGCGGTGCGTACTTCCCGGACGGCGGCGCGGCCGCCTCGAACTCGGACGACGCTGTGCGTGAACGACCGTGGTCGTTCGAGCCCGTGCAGCGCGTCCAAGCGCCCCAAGTGCGGGATGAGCTGTGGTGTCGCAACGACATCGACCGCTTCGTGCTCGCGCGGCTCGAGGCCGCGGGGCTCGCGCCCGCGCCCGAGGCGGACCGACGCACGCTGCTGCGCCGGCTCTCGTTCGACCTCACCGGACTTCCGCCGACGGTCGACGAGCTCGCGAGCTTCGAGGCGGACCTCTCGCCCGACGCGTGGGCGAAGCAGGTCGAGCGCCTGCTCGCGTCGCCGCACTACGGCGAGCGCCTTGCGCGCTACTGGCTCGATCTCGCGCGCTACTCGGACTCGAACGGGCTCGACGAGAACCTCGCGATGTCGAACGCGCACCGCTACCGCGACTGGGTCGTGCGCGCGCTGAATCAGGATCTCGCCTACGATGCGTTCCTGACCTGGCAGCTCGCGGGCGACCTACTGCCGGAGCCGGACGACGAAGCGCAGGCGCGCGACCAGCTCGCGGCGACGGGATTCCTCGTGCTCGGGCCGAAGATGCTCGCCGAGCAGGACAAGGAGAAGCTCGTCTGCGATGTCGTCGACGAGCAGATGGATGTGGCGTTCCGCACATTCCAAGGGCTGACGATGGGCTGCGCGCGCTGCCACGATCACAAGTTCGATCCGCTGTCGCAGCGCGATTACTACGCGGTCGCGGGCATCTTCAAGAGCACGGCGACGATGGCGAACCTCGGGTTCGTGTCGCGCTGGAACGAGCGGCCGCTCGGGCGCGCGGCGGCGATCGAGGCGCGGCGCGCGCATGCGGAGAAGCTCGAGGCCGCGAAGCGCGAGCTCGCGACGCTGCGAGAGCGTGCGGCGCAAGTGGCGTCGCGCTCCGCGCTCGCCTCGCTCTCGTCGTACATGCTCGCTGGCACGCGCGCGGGCTGGCGCGTGGCGCTCTTCGAGGCTGAGGAGCACAGCCGCGGCAACTTGATCCGCGATGCGAGTCAATACGGCTCGGCCGAGGTCGTCGTCGCGCGCTCGGGCACGGGCGGCGTGCAGTTCGCCGAGTACGACCTCGCCTTCGTGCGGCCGATGCGCGCGCGCCTCGAGGTGCGCTATGCCGCGCACGAATCGCGGCCGATGGTGGTCAAGCTCGACGGACGCGTGATCGCGGAGAGTGCGCTCGGCGAGGTGACGGGTTCGTGGAATCCGGATGGTCAGCGCTGGACCGCGGTCGCAATGTTCGAAGTGCGGGCGGGACGCAATGTGCTGCGACTCGAGCGCGACGGATCGATTCCGCACCTCGACCAGCTGCTCGTCGTGACGGGCGAGGATGGCGCGGAACCGCCGGCGTGGCCGCTCGTGGCGGATGTGGACGCTGCGCTCGCGCCCGAGCTCGTGCGCGCCTGGGCGGCGCATCTCTCGAGCGCGGAGCGCCGCAACGATGCGCTGTTCGCGCTGTGGTCGCGCTTCGCGGCGCTGCCGGAGACAGAGTTCGCGATGCAGGCGAGCGCGCTGGCGGCGGAGCTGCGCGCGAAGCGCGACGCCGGGGAGCTCGGCGCGTGGAATCCGCTCGTGCTCGGCTTGCTCGATGGCTTGCCGCCGCAGTCGCTGCGCGAACTCGCGGGGCGCTATCAGGTGCTGTTCGTCGCCGCGGATCGCGCGTGGTCGGAGCTCAAGGCGCGCAACAAGGATGCGACGGCGCTCGAGGATGCGGCGCTCGAGGCGCTGCGCAAGGTCGCGATCGGGGGCGACAGTCCGTTGCGCTTGCCCGCGGAGCAACTCGAGTCGCTCTACACGAGCGAAGAGCGCGCGGCGATCGCGGCCAAGGGCGACGAGGCTGCGGAGCTCGAGCGCACGCTGCCGCCGATGTTCGAGAGCGCGCCCGCCGCGCGCGATGCGGACAAGGTCGCGGACATGCAGCTCCTGCGCCGCGGCAGCCACCTCGATCCGGTGGGGGACGCGGTGCCGCGCGGCGTGCCCGCGGCACTCGCGAGCGCAAGTGCGATGGAGCCGATTCCCGCGGGCCAGAGCGGGCGCCTGCAGCTTGCGCGCTGGATGACTTCGGCGGGAAATCCGCTCACGGCGCGCGTGGCTGCTAATCGCATCTGGCAGGTACACTTCGGACGCGGGCTGGTCGCGTCGAGTTCGAACTTCGGAATGCGCGGCGACTTGCCGACGCACCAAGAGCTGCTCGACTGGCTCGCCTCGGAGCTCGTCGCGCGCGGCTGGTCGCAGAAGGCGCTGCACCGGATCATCTGTCAGTCGGCGACCTATCGCATGGCGAGCGACGCGCGGCCCGAGGCGCTCGACAAGGATGTGTACAACACGCTGCTCTCGCGCCAGAACCGACGGCGCCTCGATGCCGAGTCGCTGCGCGATGCATTGCTCGCGGCGAGCGGCCAGCTCGAGCGCACGCTCGGCGGCACGCTGCTCGGGACCGGCAACGGCGACTACGTCACGAACGACCAGTCCGCGAATGGCGCGCGCTACGATGTGCCGCGGCGCTCGCTGTACCTGCCGATCATCCGCAACGCGATGCTCGACCTGTTTTCGTCGTTCGACTATCCCGATCCGAGCGTGACGGTGGAAGCGCGGCCGGAGACGACGAGTCCGAGTCAGGCGCTGTACCTGATGAACAGTCCGCTGGTGGTCGAGGCGAGCCGCAAGCTCGTCGCGGCGGCGATGGGCGAGGGACGCGAGCGCGTCGGGCGGCTGTACCTCGCGGCGCTCGGTCGACGACCGAGTGCGGCGGAAGAAGCGCGCGCGCTGCGCTTCATCGGGCACGACATCGAGCAGCGGCCATCGATGGGCGCCGATGTCGGCAAGGCACCGCCGCCGAGCGATCCGGCCGCGCAGGCCGAAGCCTGGCGCGCGTTCGCGCAGGTGCTGCTCGTCTCCAACGAGTTCCTCTATGTCGATTGAAGCGATGAACCAGCCGCGCCCACTCTTCCGCACGCGCCGCGAGCTCTTCCGTGACAGCGGCGTCGGCTTCGCCTCGATCGCGCTCGCTGGACTCGCCAAGGGCTGGGGCCTCGACGCGGAGAATCCGCTCGCTCCGCGCGCCCCGCACTTCGCTCCGCGCGCCAAGCGCGTGATCTTCCTCTTCATGCACGGCGGCCCGAGCCAGATCGACACATTCGACTACAAGCCGCTGCTCGAGCGCGACCACGGCAAGCCGTTGCCGTTCGAGAAGCCGCGCATCCAGTTCGCGCAAACTGGCAACCTGCTCAAGTCGCCGTGGAAGTTCCGCCAGTACGGCGAGAGCGGCGCGTGGGTGAGCGAGCTGTTCCCGAATGTCGCGCAGCAGGTCGACAAGCTGTGCTTCATCAAGTCGCTGTACGGCACCAACGAAGCGCACGGAGGCGCGCTGCTCGCCCTGCACACCGGCTCCGCGACATTCGTGCGACCGAGCATGGGCTCGTGGGCGCTCTACGGGCTCGGCAGCGAGAACGAGAGCCTGCCGGGCTTCATCACGCTGTGTCCGACGCTCGGTCACGGCGGCGTGAACAACTGGTCGAGTGCGTTTTTGCCGGGCATTTATCAGGGCGCGCCGATCGGCAACGCGAGCGTGCCCGCGAAGCAGGCGGGCTTCGCGCACCTCACGAGTCAGGAGATTCCGGCGGACCTGCAGCGCGCGCAGCTCGAGCTGCTGCGCGAGATCAACGGCGAGCATCGCGAGCGGCGCGCGGCGGACGCGGCGCTCGAGGCGCGCATCGCTTCGTACGAGCTCGCCTTCCGCATGCAGACCGAGGCGCCCGGCGTGATGGACATCGCGGGCGAGTCGCCCCAGACGCTCAAGCTCTACGGCATCGATGACCCGAAGACCGAGAACTTCGGGCGGCAGTGCCTGCTCGCGCGACGCTTCGCGGAGTCGGGCGTGCGCTTCGTGCAGTGCACGCACAGCTACAAGTGGGACCAGCACGAGAACTTGCTCGATGGGCACTCGAACAACGCGCGCGAGGTCGACAAGCCGATCGCCGGGTTGCTGCACGACCTGCACGCGCGTGGAATGCTCGAGGACACGCTCGTCCTGTGGGCGGGCGAGTTCGGGCGCACGCCGACCGCGCAGGGTGAAAACGGTCGCGACCACAACCCGCACGGCTTCACCATCTGGTTCGCGGGGGGCGGCACGAAGCCGGGCTTCAGCTACGGCGCGACGGACGACTACGGCTTCTACGCGACGCAGGATCGCGTGCACCTGCACGACTTCCACGCGACGCTGCTCGCGCTGCTCGGCCTCGACCACGAGCGCCTGACCTACCGTTACGCGGGGCGCGACTTCCGGCTGACGGATGTCGCCGGGCGCGTGGTGAAGGAAATCTTCGCCTGAAGCGGCCGGTGGGGGCGCTTGGGCGCGCTCGCCTCTCGGCGCACGACGACGCTGCTCGGCGGGTTGGCTTCGCTGTGGCGCTCGATCGACTTGCGCGTGCGTCAGCGAAGCGTGGGTCGAGCCTGCTTCCCGCTTGCGGTGGCGACATGACCGAGCGCGATCACGATCTGCAGGATCAGAAACATGTCCATGACGCCCATGTACCGGAACTCCCGCTGGCGCAGGTAGGAGAGCAGGGCGAAGTTGGCGAGCACGAAGAAGAAGGGCATGGCCAGCTCGGGGCGGCCGCGTACGAGCATCCAGCAGGCTGCGGCGAGCGCGAGCAACAGCAGCGGGCTGCTCGAGTGCCCGTACCACTGCCGGGGGCGCAGCACGGCCATGCCGAAGGGCCCGGGTTCCGCATCGCGAGCGACGACGCTGAGGCAGGCATCGCGCAGCATGGCCTCGCGGAGCACTCTGGCGGCGTCGATGTTGGCTGGCGTGTCGATTCCGCTCAGGTCCTCCAGCGGCAGGCTCTGGACGAAGTCGGCGCTCGGAGCGAGCTGGAAGTTCCACCACATCGTTCGGATGAGCTTCACCAGCCGGGCCGGCGGCGGCAGCGGAGCGTTCGGCGCCGCGACCATCTCGGCGAACTCACGCTCGACGGTGCTCGCTTGCTCGCGCTCGGGTAGGCCCTGCGCGATCGTGCGCTCGTACAGCGTGTCTTGGATGAGCCACGAAGACCAGATCCCCGATGAAGCGTCCTTGATGCGCACATGGTCGGGATAGAAACCGCGGCTCTCGAGCACGCGCGGGTCGAGCATCCCGGATTGCACCTCGCCCTGCATGTCCGAGAGGGCGCGCATCGAAGACACGCCGAAGTAGCCGCAGGTCTTGTAGTTTCGGTAGGACCAGCCCAGCATCGTGGCCGCGAGCGCCACGGCGAGCAGAGCGTAGGGGAGGCTCATGCGAGCGACATTGCGCGCACCGGCCGCAGCGGAGGGGCTCGCTCTCCACAGCGCGAAGGCGTTCGAGAGCCACACGATCCCCGGCGCCGAGAGCTCGCGTGCGCTCGCGCTGCCTCTCGCGCGTCGACATGCGTTTCAGGCGCGCAGCTCCGCGCCAGCCGGGGAACGCCACGGCCAGCGCTCCGATCGAGGCCGCAAGCCATGGACTCAGCGGCGGGCTCGTCGCCGCAGCCGCGACCGCGAATCCGGCCAACACGCCGACCCAAGCGCCGATGGCGCCTCGGAGCAGTCTTCTCATGGCAGAGCGAGCGCAGCGCGCAGCCTGGCATCCCGCACGGCCGCCGAACCTGCACGGTTTCCACGGCCGGTCATGCGGCGTGCCGAGCTCGGCCGCGACATCCCGCCCGCGACGCCCGCGAAGCTCTTTCGAGCTCGACGGTGGCGGTCCGACCACACTCGTCGTGAAGGGCCTCGCCGTGCAGCACAGCTAGCATCGGGCACGAAGTCCAGCCGGACTCCGCTCCGTTTCGTCTCGGCTCGCACGAAGGTCGGCCGGTCCGGGCGGAACCTCATCGTCCAGTACGCGCGGAGCAGGGGCTCAGAACGGCCGTTCTCGTGCGCCTTCCATGCGTTGCCGTCGAAGCTGCACCTGGCTGGGATGCTCGATCATCCGGGGCAGCACGACGGCTTCCATGAAGGCCGTGGACGAGGGGAAGCTGGAGTCCGGCTCGGGCGAGTTCCCTCAGGTCGGGTGGTGCGCCCGGCGGGATTTGAACCTGCGACCTGTCGGTTAGGAACCGACTGCTCTATCCAACTGAGCTACGGGCGCGCGCAGCGGGCTAGGGTAGCCGCGCGGTCGCGTCGGGCCCACCCTCGGCTTCGGAACCACATCCGGTGGCGGGCCCCGCCCGCTCCCCGACGGGTTGGTCGAAGTCGGTGTACACCGCCAAGTCGTCCAGATCCGACCAGTGCGGCGCGGTCGACCCGTTGCGGATCGGACCGAAGACCGGGTAGCTGTGCCCGTCGGGACGCCCGATCCCGTAGTGGTACACATTGAGCGGCGGTTCACCGGGCTTCGGGTGATGTTCCAACTTCACCCGGTCGATCCCTGCGATGTGCGCTTCGACTCTGGGGCTGGCGCGCGGGGCGACGCCGCTCGCAAACACGGCCAGCGTCTCGGTCTTCCCGAGGTGGTCCTTCACGGCAGCCCAACGATCCGGAGGTACCTCGATGATGCTCCACATCCCGGCTCCGATCAGCGCCTCGCAGTTACGGAAGGAGATGTGGAAGTTGGGCGCACGCTGCTCAGGGGCGTCGTACATAGTGCGAACAGGACAGGTCGCGTGGCGCCTTCCGATAGCCTTCCGCGCCGAACGAGCGACGACATGACCAGCCACTCAACCCGAGACTTCGGTGCGTAGAGCCGCCCTTTCCTAAGCCGCAGGTCGGCGGTTCGACCCCAATCGGGCGCACCACCTTCCCGGCCACGGCAATCTGGGTTAGCGTCGGCCATGACTTCAGGCGGCGGATGAAAGCTGAAATCTTCGGTCGAGGCTCTCGGTGAGAACATGCTGAAGCAGAACTGTTGGACGGTGGCGGCGGTGGGGTTGCTCGCGGGCGCGTCGCAGGCGCAGTGGGGGGACACATTTGATCGGCCGGACGGTGGGCTCGGGAGCGATTGGAGCGTCGTGACCGGATCGTGGGGTGTGCAAGCGTTGCGCGGCACGCACCTGTCGGCGGCGGCAAACGAAATCGTGCAGCATGTGCAAGCGAGCGCGCTGTACGCGAGTGCCCTGGTGCAACTCGATGTCTTTGCGCTGAACGCGGGCAGCCAGTTCTCGGGCGTGCTGATCGGGCTCGGCGGCGCCGATGCGATTCAGGTCAAGATTCAGGATCAGGATGCGGCGCCCGGCTTCTCGCACATCGGCATCTATCACCGCACGAGCGCGACCGGCTGGGGGCCGTGGACGGGCACGGGCACGGGCACGGGCTTTGGGGTCTTGCAGGCGGCGTTCGATGCTGCGCGCCTGCGCGTGAGCTTTGCCGACACGGACACGCTGCTCGTCGAGCTCGACACGAACTTCGATGGCACGATCGACCAGACCTACTCGCGCACGGGAGTCAGCACGATCGCGAGCGCGCTGGGCACGGGGTTCGGCCTCGCTGCATGGGGCGCGACATCGCGCTTCGACAACTTCCGCGTCGACGGCGCCGCGAGCGTGAGCACCTACTGCACGGCGGGCACTTCGACGAACGGGTGCGAGGCCTCGATCGCGGCGAGCGCTCCGCCGAGCGCGAGCGGCGCGACGCCGTGCGTGCTCAGCCTCGCGAATGTCGAAGGGCAGAAATCAGGCCTCTTCTTCTATGGACTCGCGCCCCTGCCGCAGCAATGGTGCGCGACCGGAACGAGCTACCTGTGCGTCAAGGCGCCCACGGCGCGCACGCTGACACAGAACTCGGGCGGCAATGTCGCGCAGTGCAACGGCTCGCTGCAGCTCGACTGGAACGCCTTCGTCGCGGCCAGCCCCGGCTCGCTCGGAGCGCCGTTTTCGGCGGGGAATCGCCTGTTCGTGCAGGGCTGGTTCCGCGACCCGCCCTCGTGCAAGGGCACGACCCTCTCGAATGCGCTCGAGATGACCTTCGCGCCCTGAGGCGCCGCACTCGGCGGCGCACGCGGCGAGCGCGATCGACCGCAAAGGGGACGAGGCAGCGAGGTGTTGGGGCGCTGGAGGAGCCTTGGCAAGCGGGATTGCGCGCTCGCGGGGTCGGAAGTGCATCAAGGAGTGCGCGAATCCGGAGACATTGAATCGATGCGCACGAGCAGCGCGAGCGTGTCGTCGCGCTCGCCTTGCACATCGAGTTCGTCACCGGGAGCGAGCTTCGACATCGAGAGGCTGTCGCCGGACGCGAGTCGAAGGGCCTCTTCCTCGCCGGTCACGCGCGCGACGGCACAGCCGCGCGGCAGGTGCAGGAACGCGATCGAAGCGTCGAGACTCAAGCGCGCGCGACGCGTTCCCACGCGCAGCACCTCGACATCGGCGCGCACGAGCTCGGGCCGGTAGATCACATTGAAGTCGTTCGCGGGTTCGCCGAGCAGCAGCGCGTGCGTGGGCCAGTGACCCGAGAAGCGATAGGGCTCGAGCGTGCGGACGCGCGTGCGTCGGCCGTGCTCGCCGTGATCGAGCGACAGCGCTCCGCCGTCGAGCAGCACGAGGATGCGCTCGCAGCCGGGAAAGCTCGAAAACGCGCCGTTTTCCGCGACCTGCGCGCGCGAGATGCGCCAGTGGAAGTCGCCGCGCTCGAGGCTCGAGCCGTGCGGTTCCAGCGCCAGCTCGTCGGTGAAACCTCGGCCGTTCCGCCACGGCGTGCGCCGCGCGGCCGCGAGTGCCAGAGCTTGGACGGAACGCATGGAGCGAGGATACATCGTGGCCGCAGGGCAGGTGCGGCTGCGGTGGGGCGATCTCGACGAGCCTGCGGACGAACGCGAGGCGAGTCCGCACGCGTGAGTGTCGCTCTAGCGGGCGCGCTCCACTCTCGGGCGCGCATCGCAGCCGTGGAGATGGTCGTTGACCATCCCCATGGCCTGCAGCAGCGCGTACATGGTGGTTGGTCCGACGAAAGACCAGCCGCGGCGCTTCAAGTCCTTGCTGAGTGCGCGTGACGCCGGGGACTCGGTGAGCTTGCGCAGCACCTCGAGCGTGATGCGCGCCGGGCGTTCTGTCGCCGGAGGCTCGAACGACCACAGATAGCTTGAGAGCGAACCCCGCTCCTCGACGAGCTCGCATGCGCGCCGCGCATTCTGGATCGCCGACTCGATCTTGCCTCGATGCCGGATGATGCCCTCGTCCTGAAGCAGGCTTTCGACCTTGCGCGGAGTGAAGCGCGCCACCTTCTCCAGCTCGAAACCCGCGAACGCGCGCCGGAAGTTCTCGCGCTTGCGGAGCACTGTGATCCAGCTCAAGCCCGCCTGAAAGCCCTCGAGGCACAGCTTCTCGAAGAGCCGCGTGTCGTCGCGCTGGGGGAAGCCCCACTCCGTGTCGTGGTACGCGCGGTACAGCGGGTCCGCGGCGCACCAGAAGCAGCGGCGCACGCCGTCCTCGCCGCGGACGATCTCGGCGGTTTGCGCAGGCATGACGGGATTCTCGCGCTCGCGGGCCCCTCGCTGCAACGCACGGCCGGTACGATCTTGCCATGACTCGCGTGCTGGCTGCTTCCGCGTTCCTCGTCGCGTTCGCGTCTCCGGTTCTCGCCCAAACCGCCAGCCCGCGCTACGAGCTCGGCTGGCGCATGCGCCTGCTCGAGCGGGCCTGGATGTCGACGAGTCGGGAGCAGCATGAACATGTCCTGCCGCAAGTCGAGGCCGCCGTGCAGCGTTTCTTCGCGATGGACATGGCGGGCGTCGCGGCGGCGCTCGACGAGGCGCGCTTCTCGCTCGAGGGCCGCGCCACGCCACGCGATCTCGAGCGCTTCACGGTCACGCCGACCGCGCGCCTGATCGATGCCGACAGGAGGGCGCTCCAGCTCTCCGTCTCGTCGCTCTACACGACGGATTTCGTCGCGCCGATCACGCTGCGAGCGAGCTGCCGGGGTGTCGCGCTGCCGCTCGAGCCTGCGCGCATCGAGGCACCCAAGCCCGGCGAGCGCCGTGACATACGGCTGTCGCTGCACTCGCTCGCGGGTGCGAGCGGTGATGTCGTGATCGAGATCGAGATCGGCCACGACGGTGACCTGCGCTCGCGCCGCCAATTGGCGCTCGCGCTTGCACCGAAGCTGCAGGAGCGACTGTCGGCGCTGCGTGCTGCGCTCGATGCTCTTCCGGAAGTCGCGCCCGCGCTCGAGCGCGAGACGCTGGGCGCCAATGTCACGCTGCTCGAGAGCCTCGCCAAGGCGTCGAACGAGGAAACCGACTTTCCCGCTGCGGCGCTGCTTGCGGACAGCGAGAGCATCGTCGTGCGCGCGGCCAAGGGCGAGCGCTGGTTCGGGAAGGAGCGTGCCGGCGAGGCGTGGATGAGCGTGCTCAGCGGCAAGAACGGCGCGCGCGTGCGCGTGTTCGTCCCCGAAGGTCTCGCCGCGGAGCGCAAGGTGCCGCTGGTCGTCGCGCTGCACGGCGCGGGCGGCAGTGAAAACATGTTCTTCGATGCCTACGGCGATGGCCGCATCGTCGAGCTGTGTCGCGAGCGCGGCTGGATGCTCGTGGCGCCGCGCGTCGGCTTCATGGGCACGCCCGTGTCGGCCGTGGTGACAGCGCTCGTGGAGCGCTTCCCGATCGATCGCGAGCAGGTGTTCCTGATCGGGCACTCGATGGGAGCGGGCGTGGGGCAGCAGCTCGTCGCCAAGGATCCCACCGCTTTTCGCGCGTTCGCCGCGCTCGGCGGCGGCTCGGGGCTCACGGACGCGAGCGGACTCGCGAGCGAGCCGATCTTCGTCGGCGCGGGCGAGCGTGACTTCGGACGCCGCGGCGCGGAGGCGCTGCACAAGTCGCTCGTCGGCGGAGGTTCGGGAGTCGCACGACTCAAGATCTACCCAGCGTGCGAGCACCTGATGATCGTGATCGATGCGCTGCCCGATGTGTTCGAGTGGTGGGACGGCCTCTTGGCCGCGAAGTAGGGACGCGCGATGCCCGTGTTGCTGCTTCTTGCGCTCGCGCAAGACATGCGCGTGTCGCTGCGCATCGACTTCGGAGCGGCGGGCAAGCCCGCGCTCGAGCGCGACATCACGCTGCCGCGCGGCTCGAATGTCGTCCATGCGACACGGCGAGTCGCGGCCGTCGAGCAGGACTGGCTGTGTTGCTCGAAGGACGATGTGTGGTCGATCGATGGCGTCGGGCCTGACACGCGACTCGACCGCTACTGGATGTGGAAGCTCGACGGTGCGCTCGGCTCGAACTTCCCGGTGAAGCATGTGCTCTCCGATGGAGAGCGCATCGAGTGGGTCTATTCTGGAGAAAGGGAGCCTGTGAAGCTCGAAGCCCGTGCTGTCTCGCTATTGCCCGCCGCCACCGAGATCGCGATCGCGATCGGAGCGGAGAACTCGCTCGTCGGGCTGTCGCACCTCTGTGCGCAGCCCGCGGGAGGACAACTGCCGCGCGTCATGAGCACCAGCGTCGATTCAGATGCATGGAACATGGGGCGCATCGACGCATACCTGCGCGACGCCGTGGGGCGCGGCGAGGCGCTGTACAAGCTCGACGAGGAGCGCATTCGCGCACTCGAGCCCACGGTCGTGATGAGCCAAGGCTTGTGCCCTGTGTGCGCCGTGACACCGCAGGATGTCGAACGCTCGCTGGGGAAGGAAAAATGCGCGGAGCTGCTCGTGCTGACGCCGCGCTCGCTCGCGGATGTCGCGCAGAACATCCGCGATGTCGGCGTGGCGCTCGGACGCGCGTCTGCCGCGACGATTGCCGCGCGCGACTTCGAGCGCCGCTTCGAGCGGCTGCGCACTCGAGCGCACGCGACGCGGCCGCGCGTGCTCGTGCTCGAGTGGTTCGATCCGCTGTGGGTCTCCGGCGAGTGGATCGCCGAGATGGTGGAGGCAGCCGGCGGAACCCCGCTTGCAGCGAGCGCCAAGGATCCGTCGAAGCGCATCGAGTGGAGCGCTGTGCGTGCCGCAGAGCCGGATGTGATCGTGCTGGCGGCGTGCTCGATGTCGGTGGCGCGCGCCGAGCGCGAGGTCGCGGCGCTGGCCGCGAATCCCGTGTGGTCCGAGCTGCGCGCCGTGCGCGCTTCGCGCGTGTTCCTGATGGACGGCGAGCGCCACTTCTCGACCCCCGGCCCCGGCCTCGCGCGCGGGGCCGAGCTGCTCGAGGGCATCCTGCACGCGCCCGACACGGCGACGCCGCCCGCGCCCGACGCGTGGAAGCGCATGCGCTGACCTCGGCTCATCCCGCTGGGAATCGTTTGGCCTGTCACGGCACGCTCACATTCGGCCCCAGAGACATATCGCGGGGCATTTCCGCTCGAGGAATTCGCCATGCACGACGCGCAGGAACTGGTGTTTGTCGGGCTTCACGGACACGCGACGGCGCTGCTCAAGTCGACGGGAGAGCGCCGCTGGACGACGAGCTTGCCGGGGACGGGCTATGGAATCTTCACCTTGCTTCACGAGGACGGTGCGCTGTTTGCAGCCAGCGGCGGACGCCTGTTCGCGCTCGAACCCAAGAGCGGCGTGATCCTGTGGAGCAACGAGCTCGCCGGCCCCGGCAACGGCGACGCTTGTCTCGCGACCGTGTGCGCGAGCGCGAACGCGGGCCCAGATCCGATCCCGCAGCACGCTGCAACTCGAAGGCGCTCGCGTGACTCGAGCAGTTCGAGCTCGCATCCCTCGCACGGCCACTAGGCGGCGCGCGGCGCTCACCTTGCAGCTCTCAGGCCTTGGCGGCCGCGATCAGCTGCGCTTCTTTCTCGGGCGAGAGCATCGAGGCGGCAGCGGTGAAGAGGCGCTGGCGCCGCTCGGGAGGCAGCGACTGGAACCACGCGAGCGTGTCGCAGGTCGTGGTCTCGATCGAGCGCAAGCGCAGGCCGGCGGCAAGGGCGCGCGCGTTGCTCGCGCGATGGAAGCCGCGCGTCTCGCCTTCGTAGGGGGCCCAGATGTGGAAGCCCGCGGGCTGGTGGCTGGCGAGCACCTCGAGCGGCACCCAGCGCGGCGTCGCGCTGCCGCCCGAGCACTTCACGCAGGCCGCGATGGCGTCGCCCCAGCGCAGGCGGCTCTCCGGGCTCGGCACGGGGCCGCAGGCGTTGAAGCGGCCGTAGGCGCGCGTCTGGGCGATGTGCACCATCCACTCGGCAAGGTCGCGCACATCGATCACTTGGATCGGATCCTCGGGCGAGCCGGGGACCGCGAACTCGCCGCCCTGCGCGGCGCGCGCGGGCCAGTATGTGAAGCGGTCGGTCGGATCGCCGGGCCCGACGATGTAGCCGGGGCGCACGATCGTCGCGCGACCCGCGAACGCGGCCTCCGCCGCCTCTTCACACAGCTTCTTGAGCGGCCCGTAGTACTCGTAGCGCGGCCCCATCGACTCGAGTGTCGGGTCAGGCATCGTCGCGCACTCGCCGTCCTCGTCCATGCCTTCGATGTCGTTGCGCGCGTAGGCCGAGATCGAGCTGACATAAATGTAGTGCGCGACATTCGGGGCGAGCAGCTCCGCCGAGGCCTTCACATGCCGCGGGTAGTAGCCGCAGTCGTCGAACACGACATCCCACTGGCGATTCGCGAGCGTCTGAATGCCCGCACCCTTCAGCGGATCGCGATCGCCCTGCAACTTCTCGAGATCGGGGAACAGGCCCGGGTTCGTCTTGCCGCGATTGAAGAGCGTGAGCTCGTGTCCGTGCGGACGCGCGGCCTCGACCAGTGCTGGCCCGAGGAAGCCGGTGCCGCCGAGGATCAGCATGCGCAGCTTCGGGCGCGGGGCGCTGCTCGCGGTCGACTGGCAGGCGAGCGAGCTCGCTCCGAGCAGGGCGGCGGTGGCGGAGGAATACTGCAGCAGCTGGCGGCGATCGAGTTGCATGGGGTGGTGTCTCTACGGGGCGCGAGCGTGCGACAGCATGGCTTCCGCGCTCGCAGGCCGCTGTCAGCGCCATGTAATCGTCCGGTGCATTTTCGCGGCGGCGCGCGTTCGCTAGCCTCGTGCGCGTGAGACGGTTCCTCGCGCTTGCGCTGCTCCTCGCCGCCTGCGGCGACGCCACCGAACCTTCGCGCGAGCCGCCGCCGGGCATGGTCTGGATCCCGCCCGGCGAGTTCGACATGGGCTCGAACGACGGCCTCCCCGACGAGCGCCCGATCCACCGCGTGCGCGTCTCGGGGTTCTTCCTCGATGCGACGGAAGTCACCAACGCCCAGTTCCGCGCCTTCGTCGAGGCCACGGGGCACATGACGACGGCCGAGCGCGCGCCGACCGTGGAGGAGATTCTCGCGCAGGCGCCTCCGGGCACGCCGCCGCCGCAGTCCGACCTCCTCGTCGCCGGCGCGCTCGTGCTCGACCTCACGATGCAGAGCGGTTGGTGGTGGGCGTGGCAGCCGGGTGCCTGCTGGCGCAAGCCGGACGGCGTGCATGCGCTCGGCCCCGAGCACGATGCGCTGCCCGTCGTGCATGTCTCGTGGGACGACGCGGTCGCCTACGCGAAGTGGGCAGGCAAGCGTCTGCCGACGGAGGCCGAGTGGGAGCGCGCGGCGCGCGGCGGCGCGGAAGGGCAGCGCTACATCTGGGGCGCGCAGAAGAACCCCGACGGCCGCGAGCTCGCGAACATCTGGCAGGGCCGCTTTCCCGAGCGCAACACGGTGGCCGACGGCTTCGAGGGCGCCGCGCCCGTGAAGTCGTTCCCGCCGAACGCGTATGGCCTGTACGACATGTCGGGCAATGTGTGGGAGTGGGTGAGCGACTGGTATCGGCCCGACGCATACTCGGAGACGCCCGCGGAGGCGTTCGATCCGCAGGGGCCCGACTCGAGCTACGACCCGCAGGAGCCGAACGCGCCGAAGCGCGTCACGCGCGGCGGTTCGTTCTTGTGCAGCGACAATTACTGCATCGGGTATCGCCCGAGCGCGCGCATGAAGTCGACTCCCGACACGGGGCTGTTCCACACGGGCTTTCGCTGCGCGCAGTCGCCGTGAGCTCACTGGAAACCACGCGCAAGGACTGGCCGAAGCTCGCGCCGGCGCCGCGCGAAGTGCCGCTTTCGTATGGGATCGGGGCGGTGTGCGGCGCGCCTCTGATGCAAGCGGGTCTGCTCTTGCTCGTGTTCGCGCTGTTCCCGATGTGGGGCGTGCTGCCGTACACGGACGCGGCCTCGCTGTGGCGCTACGACGGCGAGCTGGAGCTCTCGACGGCGCGCATCGTGCACATGGAGCGGATGTCTGCCACGGAAGGCGGCGGCAAGGGACGACGCGGCACGCCGATCCAGCGCATCGACTTCGAGTTCGAACACGAGGGCAAGATGCTCGCGGGCACGAGCTACGGCGCGGTGAAGCCTCCTGAGGCGGGCTCGACGGTCGAGGTCGAGTTTCCGCGCGCGCAGCCGCAGTTCGCGCGCATTCGAGGCCTGCGCTCGGACCTGTTCGGCCCCGCGGCGCTGATGTTGCTCCTGCTTCCGCTCACCGGCATGGTGCTCGCCGTCATCGGCCTCGTGCAGGCGCTCCGCGCGCTCGCGCTCGCGAGCCGCGGGCGCTCTGCACTCGGTCGCACGCAGGAGCTCAAGTTCCTTCGCACGCGCAAGCGTCGCGAGTACCACCGCGCGACATACTCGTTCAGCGCCGACGGCGCCGAGATCCGCGGCTCGCGCGACACCACGAACAAGTCCATCTACGAAGACGCTGGCGGGCTGCGCGTGCTGTTCGATCCGCAAGCGCCGCAGCGTCACCAGATCGTCGACGAGCTGCCGGTGCCGCCGCGCTTCGACGCGCTCGGACGCCTGCAGCCGCTGCCGACCCGCAAGCTCGCGCTGGCGCTGATCCTGCCGACGCTGGCGTTCGCGGGCTACGCGAGCTGGGCCGTGTGGATGCTCCTGCGCTGAGTTTTCAGCGCGCGAGCAGCTCGACCAAGTCCGCGTCCGTCGTCGCGCGCTCTCCGAGCAGCTCGCGCACGCGCTCGAGCGCCTTCACATGCGGCACGCCGCGGCCGCGCTCGAGCGCGAGCCACGCCGCCGCGAGCTGGACCGTGTGCGGCCCGTCGAGCTCCGCGAAGCGCGCGCGCAGCGTGTCGGGCGTGGCCTTGGGGGCGAACGCGCTGGCTGCGGAGCCGGGGCTCGTGTAGCCGCCGCCGTCGCGATCGATGAACACGGGGTTCGTCGCGGCGAGCGTGTAGGGATTCACGGCAGGCCAGGCGGGCGTCGCGATGGCATCGCCTTCGACGAGGAACACGACCCACGCGTCGTTGCGCTCGCGCAGCGCCAAATCGAAGCGGAGCGTCACATCGAGCGGCTTGTCCGTCTCGCTCGGAACCGGCTGCGTCGCGATGGCGCGTCCGTTCGCGAAAGCGGTCGCCTTGCGCGGGCGCAGCCAGTGCGCGGCCTGCACGCGCAGCTCGAGACTCACCGGCTCGAGATCCGTCGAACGATCGAGCGCGAGACCCATCGCCGGCTTGCCGCTCGCGAGCGCCGTTGCGACGAAGCCTTGGCTGATCGATGTGCGCCCGTCGCGAATCGCGGCGCAGGCGGCCGCCACATCGATCGTTGCTGCATCCTCGCTCGCGCTGGGGACATAGGTGCGGCCTTGGCCGACGGGCTCGCCCACGGTGTGCGAGTCGGACGAGCCGACCGCGAAGATGCGCACGCCGCGGTTCAGCAGCGCGAACCAGTCGCGGAAGAGCCCGAGCGGGTCCTTCTCCTCGGTGGTCGAGTTGAGCATCTCCGTCGCGTCGACGGGCAGCTCGAATGGCGGATCGAAGCGACCGAGGACGCGATCGAGCTGGTGGTGGCCGAAGGGGCTGTTTGTAGCGCTCGGCCAGCGTGGGTGGTTGAGAATCACAACTTGCGCGCCGAGCCCGCGGATGCCCTGCACGATCGTGACGATGTCGCGCGAGCGGAACGGCGGAACGGGATCCGCGGGCGAGAGCGGAAAGGCGTTGAAGTGACCGATGTCGGTCGTCACTTCGTTGCCGACGACGCTCGTGTACCACTTCGAGAGTCCGAGCTCGCGCTGGAAGGGCGCGTAGTCGATGTTGTGGTTGTGGTCGGTCGCAATCGCGAGCTCGACGCCTTCGCCGGCGAGCGTGACCTGCCGCTCGAGCGCGCTCGCGTCGCCGTGGCCCGAGAACTGCAGCGTATGCAGGTGCGTGTCGCAGGCCATGAAGCCGCGCGTGTCGACTTCGCTCGCGAGCGTGAACGAGATGCTCGCCGGAGCCTCGTCGAGCGTGAGCACGGACTCGGCGAGGCTCCACTCGGGGCCGCGCGTCGCGAAGGTGCGATAGGTGCCGCGCGGCAGCTCGAGTTCGGCGGCGCCGTCGAGGTACAGAACGCCGTCGCGCGTGGCCGTCGCAGCGGGTTTCGCGAAGAAGAGCGGCGGGCGCTGGCCGTTGGCATCCACGAACGAGACGCGCGCGGGGAGCGCCGAGCCGTCGCGCGCATCGCTCACTCGCACGGCCAGCTTCTGCAGGCGGAACATGTCGCGCACCGAGCGCTCGACGAGCCGCACATCGCCGACCACGATGTCGTCGCTCGGCGTGTCGGGCACGACCTCGAGCAAGTTCGCGCCCGACTTCACGAGTCCCGCAGGCAGCGCGTACCAGCGTTCGACCAGGTCGCCGCCGGTCCGCAGCTGCGCGAACTCCGCACCGTTCATCCGCAGTCGCCAGATGTTGTCGATGCTGCGCTGGCGCAAGTAGAGCATCCACTCGCCCGCGTTCGCGGCGCTGTCAAAGCGCACCTCGAGCTTCGTGCCTTCCGGCTGGAGCGGCGCCTCGGGCCAGTCGGGCGTGGGGTCGTTGCCCAAGTGGTGCAGGGCCGCGTCGAGCACCCGGCCGGGTCGCTCCTGCGGCGCGACTTGGAGGGCGGGGGCGAGGGTGCAGGCAACGAACAGCAGCGTGGGGGACATGGGCGCAGCCTAACCAGCGGAAGCGCCCCGCGCGCGGGACCCGCCCGTGTGCCACAATGCCGGTCCCCCCTTCGCCCGCGACCTCCAAGGACGATGCGAATCCCGCTCCTCACAGTGCTCTGCGGCCTGCTCCTCATGACGCTCGCTCGCGCGCAGGAGTACGGAGCGTGGTACATGCTCGGCCGCTTCGAGGGCGAGTTCGCCAAGAACAGCACCGCGCAGGTGTTCGCGCCCGAGCGCAGCGTGAAGGTGCAACTCAAGGCTGGTGCCGACGGGCCCGACCTGTCCGCCAGATACGACGGCATGGACAAGGCGCCGATCGCATGGCGCAAGCTCTCGGGCGATGCCGCGCGCAACGCGCTCGACGTGGGCGCGCTCGATCTCAACGCGCTGTGTCCGCCGCCGCCCTCGCGCAAGGGCAATGTCGACAACGCGGTCGTGTACCTCTACCGGCGCATCGATGCGGCGAGCGAGCTGCGCGTGCCCGTTTCGCTCGGCAGCGACGACGGCGTCAAGGTCTGGCTCAACGGCGAAGTCGTGCTCGACAAGCACGTGCCGCGCGGATTCAACGTCAGCTCCGACGCGCTCACGCTCGCGTACCAGCCCGGCGCGAACCACTTGCTCGTCAAGGTCACCAATGGCGGCGGCGCCTTCGCGTTCCAGATCCAAGGCCGCACGCGCATTTCGCAGGAGGCGATCAACGAAGCCATCGATCGCGGCGTGCAGTTTCTGATTCGCGAGCAGCTCGTCGACGGCTCGTGGGGTTGCTGGGAGCACTGGGGCGCGGGCCATCCGGTGTACGTCGCCTACACGCTGATGAAGTGCGGCGTGAAGAAGGATCATCCCGCGGTGCGCATGGCGCTCGAGCTCATGAACCATCGCGCGATGGACACGACCTACGCGCGCGCGTGCGCGCTGCTCGCGCTCGAAGCGCGCGGCGACGCCGAGTCGCGCGAGCGCATGCAGGAGCTGCTCGGCGAACTCGTCGCGACGCAGGGAACGAGCGGACTGTGGGATTACTCCGAGTATCCCGGCGGTTTGAAGCTCCCGGTCGACATGTCGAACACGCTCTACGCGGCGCTCGCGCTGCGCGTCGCTTCGAAGAGCGGGCTCGAGATCGATCCGGGTGTGTGGACCAAGCTCGCGGGCGGAGTGCTGCGGTGCCAAGAGAAGCCGCGGCCGATGACCGGTGGCGGCAAGCGCGAGATGGCGGGCTTCGGCTACTACATCGGCAGCGAGGCGTTCGGCTCGGTGACGACGGGTGGGCTCTCGTGCCTCGCGATCGCGGAGCAAGAGGGTGCGTCAAGCCTGCAGGCCGCGGTGAAGAGCAAGCTCGGGCCCGCAAAGACGCTCGCGCTGAACTGGCTCGAGCACCACCTCGAGTGGGTCGGCAATCCGGGCCACGGCACGGGCCATCACTACTTCTGGATCTATGGCATCGAGCGCGTCGGTGCGCTGCTCGCGACGGAGAAGATCGGCGAGGTCGATTGGTACTGGGATGGCGCGTCGTACCTCGTGCGCGCACAGCGCGGCGACGGCTCGTGGAATCCGGAGAACTACATCGATCACCAGTACCTCGACACCTGCCTCGCGCTCCTGTTCCTGAAGCGCGCCACCGCGCGCGGCTCGGGCGGGACCTCGAAGGTGGGCGTGTACGAGCTCGACGATCCCAAGCTGTCCGTGCAGCTGCGCGCGACGGGCGACACGCCGCTCACGCTGTGGGTGAGTGGACTCTCGGACGAGGAGCAGGCGCGCTTCAAGCCGCAGGAAGGCGCGGACCTCGATGTGGCAAAGATCGAATACTTCGCGCGCTTCGAAGGCGACAAGGATGCGCGGCCCGCGCTGGTCGGCAGCGTGCAGGGCGCGCCGGCGCGACGCACGGAGCTGCAGCGCTTCGCGCTGCGCCATACCTTCGATCGCCGCGGCCGCTGGCTCGTTTCGGCCAAGGTGCACCTGCGCGCGGCGGGCTCTTCCAACATCGAGGTCGTGGCGTCGGAGGAACTCGCGATTCCGATCGATGGCGTGGTCGATCCAGCGCGCCTCCTGTACGCGGCCGATCGCGGCCGCAACCTCTTCTATGGCGCGAAGCTGAAGGCCGAGAGCTCTTCCGTCGAGGGCGGCGAGGGCGCTCACCTCGCGACCGACGGCAACCACGGCTCGCGCTGGCGCTGCGCGTGGAACGACACCAATCCGTGGTTGCGCATCACGCTCGAGCGGCCGGCGCGCGCGGACGGTCTGCTGCTCTCCCACGGCCTCGCGCGCCTCTCGGACATGGCCGCGCCACGCGCCAGCCGCATCGCGGTCGTGGTCAACAAGACTCAGACCTTCGCGGTCGACATGCCAGAAGATGTGCATGGGAAGGGGTGCCTCTCGTTGGGCGGGCTCCTGAGCGTGCGCGAAATCGAGGTGCGCATCTTGGCGAGCGAAGGGCGCGCACATGGCGAGCCCGTGGGCTTCTCGGAAATCGAGCTCGTGAAGAACAACTAGCCGCGCTCAGGCTCTCGCGCAATCCCGCGGGATTCTCTGTCCGAATCCGTGCCGTGGTTCGTTTGAGTGCGCGTGAGCTACTTCACAGGATCCGTCGGAGAGCGCGCGTGCGCCTCGGGAACCAAGGTCGCGAACTCGTGTCGTGGAAGTGGGCCGAGGCGGACTCGCCGACCAGACGGCCGCGCGCCTGCCAAGGCCCGACGCGCTCGCGCGCGCCTGCGCCTAGCCCTTGACGCCCGAGCTCGATTCCATGCGGCGCGCGACCTCGTCGAGGGCGCGTCGCATGGCCTTGCGCGCCGCCTCCGGCGACGAGACGCCGAGCTCGAGAGCGACTTCTTCGTAGGAGGCGTCGAGCTCGAGGCGCAAGAGCAACGCCGAGCGCACTTTCTCATCGAGCGCGGCCAACGCGCGCTCGTACAGCTCTTGCCGGGCGAGCGACTCGACGATGTCGCGGCCGTTGGGATCCGCAGGGCTGGGATAGTTGGCCTCGGTCTGTGTGTCCTGCCGCCGCTGCAGCTCGACGCGGCACACATCGATCGCGAGGTTGCGCGCGATCGTGCGCAGGAAGCCCCAAAACGCGGCGGGGGAGTCGCGATCGAAGCTGGCGATCTCGGCCCATGCGCGAACGAAGACCTCCTGCACGAAGTCTCCGGTTTCCCACAGCGCGCGCACCTCGCGCGGCAGGCGACCGCTGAGGTAGCGATCGAGCGGTCCGTAGAGGCTTGCGAACAGCGCCTCGGCGGCCACGGCGTCTCCGCGACGGGCGGCCGCGATCAGTTCCTGGGACGGGAGCATTCGCAGCGGCGCCTTGGATCTGCACAATGTACGACCATGCGTCCTGCGGAGTGTGCGCTTCGCGCGTCCCGATGGCAAGTGTCGACCTCTCGAGCATGACCATGGATTCCGACTCGCGCGGCCAATTGCTCGAGAAGCTCCTGAGCGGAGAGACGGAGCTCTCCGCGAAGGAGCTCGAGTCGCTTTCGCCCGCGCAGCGCGATGCGCTCAAGCGCCTTGCCGGATTGCTCGGCACTCCGCGTTCGTCTCCCGAGCCGGGACCGGAGACGCGCGCCAAGTTCGAAGAGCTGATGCAGGCGGGTTTCCGCACATTCGGACTGCTCGGCAGCGGCGTGCACGCGTCGGTCTACGACGCGGAGGACCTCACGCTCGGTCGCCGCGTGGCGCTCAAGGTCGTGCACTCCGGATGGAACGACGAAGCTGCGCAGCGCGTATTCCTGCGCGAGGCGCGCACACTTGCGCGCATCCAGCATCCCAATGTCGTGTCGGTCTGGTCCGCTGCGCCGAGCGAGGGACGCCTGCTGATCGCACTCGAGTTCATCGAGGGAAGCAACCTGCGGCAGACGCTCGCGGCGCGCGGAGTTCTCGAGCCGCTCGAGGCGGCACGCATCGGCCGCGACATCGCCGGAGCGCTCGCGGCCGTGCACGCCGTTGGAATCCTGCACCGCGATGTCAATCCGAACAACATCATGCTCGAGTCGAGCGGCCGCGCGGTGCTGCTCGACTTCTCCGTCGCGCGCTTGAAGGGCGCGGAGGGACTGCGGCGCGGCGGCACGCTCGGTTCGCCGGTGTTCGAGGCGCCCGAGGTGCTCGCCGGAGAGGCGCCGACGGAGCGTTCGGATGTGTACGCGCTCGGGGTCTTGCTCGTGTGGATGTGCAGCGGCGCGAGTCCCTTCGAAGGCGAGACTTGGGAGGACCTGCGGCGGGCAGCGATCGGGGGACGCCGCCGCCCGCTGGCCGAAGTCGCGCCCGCCATGCCTGCTCCACTGCGGCGCATCGTCGAGCGCGCGCTCGCGCGCGACCCGGTCGAGCGCTACGAGAGTGCGAGCGCGCTCAAGGCGGACCTCGGCATGTTCCTCGTCGGTCCGCGCCTGCGACGCTGGGGCTTCGCCGCCTTCGCGCTCGTAGTGGCGCTCGCCGCTTACGCGTGGACGCGCGATCCGCTGCCGCCTTCGCACGAGTCGGTCGTCGATGTGCGCGACTACGCGGAGGAAGCGCTGATCGAGGCTTTCGGCTCGCACCAGATCGAGAAGCTGCGCACGCGCTCGCAGTCGATGCAGACCTTGCGTGCATGGCACATTCTCGGCGCGCCCGTGGGGCTCGAGGACCTCGGTCGCGAGTACGCCGATCCGCTCGAAGGTCTCGAGGAGTTCAAGGGCGCGCGGCTGCGCGTTCCGGAGGACCACGCCACGATCGGCGCGGCACTCGAGGCCGCGAGCTCGGGCGACGTCGTGCTCGTCGGGCCGGGCGTCTATCGCGAGAACCTCAAGCTCGGCTACCGCTCGATCGCCGTCGTCGGCGTCGCGGGCGCCGCGCGCACGGTGATCGATGGCAGTGGCGAGCGCATGCCGACCGTGTGGTGCGGCAAGAAGGACGCGCCGCCGAGCGAGACGCAGCTGCGCGTCGTCGTGCGCGGGCTGGGCATCACCGGCGGGCTCGGCCTCAATGTGCCGTCGTCGTACCCCGGCGGCGACTGGTACGGCGGCGGCGTGTTCATCTTTGGCGGTGCGCTCGACGCGACGATCGAGGACTGCGCCATGTGGGACAACGGTCGCGAGGGCACGACCTTCGGCGGCGGCCTGCTGCTCTCGGGCGGCAACAACCGCATGCTCGTGCGGCGCTGTCTGTTCGTCGGCAACGGGGCCTGGGCCTGCGGCGGCGGAGCGATGCTCGACAGCGGCTTCGGGCGCTTCGAGCACTGCACCTTCGTCGACAACTACTCGGGCAACTTCCTCGGGC
>VGYZ01000041.1 GCA_016872795.1 Planctomycetota bacterium | reverse complement strand
GGGAAGCGCAGGAAGTTGCCGAGGCCGACGGCGGAGCCGGCGACGGCGAGGATCACGCCGAGGCGGCTGCCCCATTGCTGCTTGTGTTCGGACATCGTTGGAACGATTTCGCTGTTCTCGAGGGCGGGGTGGGACCGGCGAGCAAGCGCTCGCCGCGCTCGTGCCGCGGTGGGGACCGCGACGGAGCGCGAGCGTAGTTCGCTCCCCCGAGGGTCGCAACGACCGATTCGAGGCCGGGAGCGCCGGGCTCAGGCCTGCCCGGAGCGCGCGGCCGCCGCGCGGCGCAGGCGATCGTTGATCGCGCGTCCGAGGCCGACCTCGGGGACGGGCTCGGCCAGGATCAGGTCCGCGCCCGAGGCATCGAGCTCGCGCAGGCTCGAAAAAAGCCGGTGAGCGGCCTCGGCGGGGTCGCCGCGCGCGGAGAGCACGCGACACGCATGGGCAGGGCGCGCGCGGTCGAAGGCCAGCACGGCGACGCGGCGACCGGCGAGCCCTGCGAGCCGCGCGTCGAGCTCCCCGAGCTCGCGCAACTCGAGCGGCGTGCGCGGCGCGTAGTGGGCGGCGAGCATCCCGGGCGCGGCTGGGAGCACGCGCCTTTGGGCGGCACCGACATGGCCGAAGATACGCTCGATGGCCTCGAGCGGCGTTCCGCCGGGCCGGTACAGCACGAGGCGTCGCTCTTCCCACCCGAGGATCGTGCTCTCGACTCCCACCGCGCATGTCCCGCCGTCGAGGATGTAGGCGATGCGGTCGCCGAGCTGCTCGGCCACGTGTTGCGCCGTGGTCGGGCTCGTGCGGCCGAAGAGGTTCGCGCTCGGCGCGGCGAGCGGGAAGCTCAGGCGCGCGAGCAGCTCGGCCGTGAGCGGATGCGCGGGCTGGCGCAGCGCGACCGTGTCGAGGCCGCTCGTCACCATGTCGGGAATCGCCGCGCGCTTCGTCAGCACGAGTGTCAGCGGCCCCGGCCAGAATGCGTCCATCAGCGCGAGCGCCTCGGCGCTCGGTGTCTCGCAGAGCTCGAGCGCCTGAGCGCGCGAGCGCACATGCACGATCAGGGGATCGAAGGCCGGTCGCTCCTTCGCCTCGAAGATGCGCAGGCTGGCGTCGGCGTCGAGTGCGTTTGCGGCGAGGCCGTAGACGGTCTCGGTCGGGATGGCGACGAGTTCGCCTGCGCGCAGGTGCGCCGCCGCACGCTCGAGATCGCTTCCGATGCCTGCCGTCACAGGCGGAAACGTAGCGAAACGCGCACGCGTGCGCGCTACGTTTTCCGCTCCTCGATGAAGCTCGCCGCCGCGCTCGCCGTGACGATTCCGCTCGCCTCCTGCGTCCAGCTCCCGACCTACGACATCGTCGTCTACGGAGGCACTTCCGGCGGCGTGATCGCGGCCGTCGCCGCTGCGCGCGCCGGGCGCAGTGTGGTGCTTGTTGAACCGACGCAGTACTTGGGAGGCATGACGAGTGCGGGGCTCGGCGCGACCGACATCGGCAACAAGCGCGCCATCGGCGGCATGTCGCGCGAGTTCTACCGCTCCGTGCGACGGCACTACGACGCTCCGGCTGCCTGGAAGTTCGAAGCGCGCGACGAGTATCGCGGCATCGGCCTCAAGGAAGGCGAAGACGCGATGTGGGCCTTCGAGCCGCGCGTCGCCGAGGAGCTCTTCGAGCGGCTCGTCGCGGACGCGCAGGTCACGGTCGCGCGCGGCGCACGCATCGAGCTCGATGGAGGAGTGCGCAAGGAAGGAGCGCGCATCGTCGCGTTCGAGAGCGAGGACGGTCGTGCGTTCCATGGGCGCGTGTTCATCGACGCGAGCTACGAGGGCGACTTGCTCGCGCTCGCCGGCGTCGATTTTCGCGTGGGACGCGAGCCCAACGCGCGCTACGGCGAGACGCTCAACGGAGTGCAGGTGCAGCATGCGACCAAGCACCAATTTCAGGTGCAGGTCGATCCCTATGTGGTCCCGGGAAATCCCGCGAGCGGCCTGCTGCCCGGCGTGAGCGCGGAGCAACCGGGGGCCGACGGCAGCGGCGACGCCAAGGTGCAGGCCTACTGCTTCCGGCTGTGCGCGACGGACCATCCGGACAATCGGATTCCGTGGCCGAAGCCCGAGGGTTACGACGCGCGGAACTACGAGTTGCTCTTGCGCAACCTCGAGGCCGACGACGGGAGCGCTCCGCGCCACCCGCAGATCAAGGTCGACGGCACGCTCGCGCCTTGGCACCCGCTCGGCATGCCGAACGCGAAGACGGACTCGAACAACAACGGCGCAGTCTCGACCGATCACATCGGAGCGAACTGGAGCTACGCCGACGCGAGCTGGGAAGCGCGCGACGCGATCGTCGCGGCGCACGAGTGCTACCAGAAGGGCCTGATGTGGACGCTGGCGAACTCGCCGCGCGTGCCCGCGGCGATTCGCGAGCATGTCGCGAGCTACGGGCTCCCCAAGGACGAGTTTCCCGAGACCGGCGGCTGGCCGCGCCTGCTCTACATCCGTGAGGCGCGTCGCATGGTGGGGGAGTATGTGATGACGGAGCACGAGTGCCGCGGCGCGCGCACGGCGCTGCGGCCGGTTGGGCTCGCCGCGTACACGATGGACTCGCACCATGTGCAGCGCTACATCGACGCGCAGGGCTTCGCGCGCAACGAGGGTGATGTGCAAGTCGGCGGTTTCCCGCCGTACGCGATCGACTACGGAACCCTGCTGCCGCAGCGCTCGCAGTGCACCAACCTGCTCGTGCCCGTGTGCCTCTCCGCTTCGCACATCGCCTACGGATCCATCCGCATGGAACCCGTGTTCATGGTGCTCGGGGAGAGCTGCGCGATCGCCGCAGACCTCGCGCTCGAGCGCGGCGTCGGCGTGCACGATGTGGAGTACCGCGAGCTGCGCGCGCGACTCTTGGCCGCGCAGCAACTGCTCGAGTGACTACGGGCAGAGCGTGAACGAGACCGCGTTGCTCAGGTTCGAATTGAGCGGCGCGCCCGGGTCGCGGTACCACAGCTGCGCGAAGTAGCTGCGGCCTGACGCGAGCGGTTGGCCAAGGGCGCTTGGATTCGCGGCCATGAACGCAAGCCAGTCCACGGCGTAACTGCCGTTGCACTGGCCCGAGTTGCCACCTGTCGGGACATTCTCAAGCCGCGCGAGCGGCGACGCGACGCAGACCGTGCTCGTGCTGCCGAATGTCCACACCGCAGTGGTGGGTCCAAGACCGTACATCGTCAGGGCCTGTCGCTGGCCCGGCAGGCCGCTCGCGCGAAGCTCGAAACCCGACACGCGGCTCGCGCTCGGAAATCCGTTCGTCGAGAGCGCGGGGACGCAGCCGCTCTGGCTCGTACCGGCCGTGCAGTAGGTGAACCATGCCAGCTCGTCGATCAGGCCGTCGCAGTTGTCATCGAGGCCGTTGCAGACCTCGGTCGCGAGCGGGTTGACGGCGGGCCGCGTGTCGTCGCAGTCGCCGCTCGAGAGCGAGTAGTCCTGTCCCTGCGGAAACGGCACGAGCTGCGACTCGCTCGCGACTCCGAAGCGGTCGAGATCTCGATCGCGGAACCACTCTGTGCGCGTGTCGCGCAGAAACACGTCCGCGAAGCTGTCGAAGGGGTCGTTGGGCAACAAGTTGGAAGCGTTCGAGGCGAAGAGGGTCCACAGACCATCGTCCGAAATGCCTCCGACCTCGTTCGCGCCCGATTGGTTCGGCTCGCCGGGGACCACGAGCGGAACGCTGGTGCGGATCGTGCGACGGCTCGCGACCTCGAAGAGGAATGTGTCGAAGCCGTTGCCGGAGTGCCCGGGTGTGAGCGGCGCGGGGGAGGAATGCGCGGCGAAGTTGCCGTTGTCCGAGAGCGAGAGCGCGATCGACGCCGCCGTCGCCGGCAGGCCGTCGGCGCTCGCGGAGACGAGCATCACGTTTCCCGCCGCGCGGTCGCGCAGGTAGGCGTTGTTCGAAAATTGCGCCACGACGGCGAGGTTGTTCGCGCGCGAGAGAAACGCGATGCGCGAGCCGTCGCGGGAGATGCAGGGAATGCTGCTCGAGTTGTTGGCGGGAACGCCGAAGTTCGAGACGCTCACGAGCTCGAGGGCGCCCGTGGCGAGGTCCGCGACGAGGATGCTCGCGCCATTCTGCCCTGAACCGGCGACGAGATTCGACGAGAGGCTCTCGAACGCGATCCACCGTCCGTTGCCAGAGAGCGCAGGGCGACGCGAGTTCGCGTTTCCGAGGGCCCCCTGCGGCAAGCGGCTCACGAGACGGATCGTTCCCGTCTGCAGGTTGCGCACGAACACATCCTGCACGCCGTTGGTGTCGGAGGGGACGAGATTGCTCGCCGTCGAGGCGAACGCGATGCGCGTGCCATCTCCTGAGATCGAAGGCTGCACGCTCGGGCCATTGCCGATCGTCCCGTTGGCGGCGGCGCTCACGAGCGTGGTGAGCCGCGTGACGCGATCGGTGACGAACACATCCCACGCGCCGTTTGAATCGCCGGCCGCGAGGTTGAACGCGAAGCTCTGGAACGCCACCATGCGGCCATCGTCCGAGAGCGCGGGATGCTGGCTGTCGCCCGTGGGCTCCGCGCCGCTGGACGTCAGGCTCACGCGCTCGAGCGTGCCCGTGACGCGATCGTGCAGCAGCACATCGCGATAGCCGTTCGAGTCGCCGGTCACGAGGTTGTAGGCGGCGCTCGTGAAGACGCAGAAGCGGCCATCGGGAGTGAGCGAGTCGGGAGCGTCGCCCAACTCGGAGGGCGCGTCGCCGCTCTCACCTACCCAATTGCGCGTGATGCGCGTGGTTTGCTGGGAGAGCGCCAGCGGTGGAAGTAGCAGGCAGGCGAGGGCGCGGCGGAGCATGGAGCCACCTATGTTGCCCCAACTCGGCGGTTTGGTGGAGGTGGAAACCGCGGGTTTCAGGCCCGCACGTAGGCGCGCTGGGCCGACACAGCACGGAATTCGTCGAGTTCGGGGCTGTAGGCCGTCAGCTTGCCGCCGTAGACGCAGCCCGTGTCGAGCCCGATGGCGAGCGTGCGTCCCCGCACCGAGTGGACTCGCGGGAGTGAGCTCGGGGTGTGCCCGAACAGCACCAGCTCCGTGCCGTTGTACACCTCGTACCACCACGGATTGCCGCGGCCCGACAGACGTCGCAGCGAGGTGAGCTCGCGCACGCTCGACTCCTCCGGCGAGCAGTCCGGAGCGACGCCCGCGTGCACCACGGACCACTCTCGATCGTCGCGGGTGCGCGCGGCGCCCTCGATGTCGGTACGCCGCAGGAAGAAGCCGCTGTGACCTTGGAGAAACTCCAGAATCTCGGCGCGGTGCTCGGGCTCCACGCGACAGATCGTGTGCCCGTCACCGTCGAGGTCCTCTTCGTCGAGTGTCGGGAAGCGCGTGCGCAGCGGTGGTCGATCCTCACACGCCACGGAGTGCGGCGCCACGCCGATGCGGCGCAGGACGGCGAGCTCGTGATTGCCGAGCACGAACGGTGCGCGCAGCTCGCGCAGGATGCGCATCACGCCCACGGGATCCGGGCCGCGATGGAAGAGATCGCCGCAGGACACGACGCGATCGTCGGGAGCGAGATGCAGGTGCTCGACGAGCCGAGCCAGCTCATCCGAGCAGCCGTGGATGTCGCCGACGACCCAAGTGGTCATGATCCATGATCATCGGCCCACGCGGAGGGTGCCTTGAGCGCGGCTCGAGCCCGCTCTTCCTGAGGTTGGGAATGGTGGTTTCCTGGAACCCCCCTTGCGCAAGCTCCCTCGACGGACGGCTCGAAAAAGCGGGCAGGAACCATGAAACTTGCCCTTCCCCTCGTTCTGGCGCTCATTGCTGCGGGCTGTGCGTCCGCCCCGCTCGATCTCGGGCCCAAGCCCGCGGTCTCCACGCTGTCCACGACGCCCGACTGGACCGCCTTCCCACTCGGGCCCAACGATGTCGTCCGCGTCGGAGTGTACGGCCAGCCGGATCTCGGCTCTCTCGGCACGCGTGTCGACATGGAAGGCAACCTCTCGTTGCCGCTCGTCGGCGCCGTGCAGGTCGCTGGACTGTCGACGGTGCAGGCCCGCGAAGCGGTCACTGCGGCCTACGCGCGCTTCGTCGTGGATCCGCGCATCGATCTCTCCGTCGTGACACACGGCGCTCGGCGCTTCTATGTGTACGGCGAAGTCGCGCGCCCGGGTGCGCTCGAGCTCGATCGACCGGTCAATGTCATGCAGGCCCTCGCGCTCGCCGGCGGTTTCACCCCGAAGGCGGATCGCGACGAGGTCGTGCTCTTGCGCGGCGTTGCGACCGAGCTCGAGTGGGAGATCCTCGACGCCGAGGACCCCAACACGCGCGGGTTCTTGGCCCTGCGCGCGGATGACGTGCTGTTCGTGCGTCGTTCCAACGCCGGCAAGTTCTCCGACGAGGTGCTGCCGTACCTCGCCGGGTTCTCTGCCTCGCTCTCCACCGTGGCCACCATCCTGCTCATCGACGACCAGCTCAAGAACTAGAGCCCACACCGTGCGTCACGAGAAGCAACAGGACACCCAGCCCGCGGGCCTCTCGCTCGAGGGCTTGTGGGGCATCATCGCCCGCAACCCACGCCTCTTCGCGCTGCTCAGCGCAACGGGGCTCGTCGCCGGGCTCGGGCTCGTCGCCGCGCGCGAGCCGAGCTACCGGGCGCGTGCCACGCTGATCCTCGAGGACTCCAGCTCGTCGTCGGGACTGCTCTCCGAGTTCGCGCTGCTCGGCAAGGCGCCGCAAGCGTCGAGCCAGATTGAGATCCTCCGAGCGCGCTCGACGGCCGAGCAGGTCGTCGACGCGCCGGATCGCCTCGCTGGCACGGGCATCGGCCTCGGACTCACCACCTTGGTCGAAGATCCGCTGCTGCGTCCGCTCGTCGGGGACTTGCGCAACCCCGCCCCGCCGGGCTCTCTGCCCGCGCGCCTCGAGGCCACGATCACATGTGAAGATCCACTGCGTGCGCCGACCGAATTCGCGCTCGAGTTCCTCGCGAGCGAGCGCGTCCGAGTGAGCGCCAGCGGCGGCGCCACCGACATCGACCCCGTCGAACGCAGCATCGCGAACGGTGTCGTCAACATCGCGGGGTGCGACCTCGAGTTGCGCCCCGACGGCGACTTGACGGGCCGCAGCTACCGCGTGCGGCGCCTGCAGCGCGACGAGGCGATCGAGCATGTCATGGCGAACACGCGCGTGCGCGAGACCGAGCGCAACTCCGGCGTGATCGAGCTCACCGTCGACGACAGCGACCCGCGGCGAGCGGCGGAGATCGCCAACGCGCTCTGCCGCACATACCTGCAGCGAAGTGAGGCTCGCGGCGCACGCAAGGCCACGAGCACGCTGGGCTTCATTCGGGAGTCGCTCGAGCAACAGCTCGAGCTGCTGCGCACTGCGGAGACGCAGGTGGTCGAGGTCCAGCGCCAGAATCCTCGCGCCATCAATGTCACCAAGAGCGGCGAGATCCTCATCGACCAGCTCTCCGGCCTCGAAGTTCAGCGCGTACAGGCCCAGCTCGCCCGCGAGGCCACACGCGACGCACTTGCACTCCTCGGCCGCGGCGATCTCGCCGGCCTCGCTCGCATGTCGGGCGACCTCGCGGATCCGGTGACGATCGCATACCTCGAGAGCCTCGCGCGACTCGACGCGGAGCATGCGCTTCAGGATCGCAGCGACGCCGGTCCGTACAAGTTGCTCCTGCAGCAGCACGAAATCGAGTCGCAGGCCGGCCTAGAGGCGACCGAGCTCGAACTCGCTCGCCTGCGCGACGCGCTGCACGCCATTGAGTCCCGAGACATCGACGCGATCGCGCGTCTAGGTGGCGGGCCACCGGCCGCACGCGATCCGCTGCTCGAGAGCCATCTCTCGACGCTCGGCGAGCTGCAGGCGCTGCACGCCGAATTCGAGCGCGAGACGACCACGGAGCACCCCGCGCGCCGCGAGAACGAGCAACGCCTCGACGCGACGATCGCGCTGATCTCGCGCCTCGTGCGTTCACGAGTCGAGGGCTTGGAAGGCCAACAGCGCGAGCAGCTCGCGCTGCTGTCTTCGTACCGCGAACGCCGCGCTGGCTATCCGTCGGAAGAGCGTGCGAGGATCGACTCGGCGCGTGCGGGACTTCGACGCCGCACTCAGGAACATCTCGAAGGTCGCCTGCGCGGCATCGAGGCTGGCATGTTCGACCTGCTGTCCGAGCTCGAGCGCGTCGAGGCGTCCCTCGGCACGCTGCCCGAGGACGAGCGCGTCGTCGCGGAGCCCCTGCGCAAGCTCGCCGCTCACACGGAGATCGTGAAGCTGCTGCTCGCACGCGAGCAGGAGGCCGAGATCACGCGCGCTTCGACCCAACCCGCCGCCGAGTTCGTCGACCCCGCCGTCGCACCGCTCGAGCGCAGCGGTCCGTCGGTTCCCCTGCACGCGGCCTTGGGACTGATCCTCGGCATGCTGTCGGCGGTCGGAGCCGCCTGTGCACGCGAGGTCTTCTCGCGCGGGATCTTCACCGAGTCCGAGCTCGAGGCGGCCACCGAGCTGCCCGTGCTCGGAGCCATCCCGGAATTCCGCCGCGGGCGCTTTCGCGTGCGCGACGCGATCAAGCACTTCGTTCCCATGCGAGACGATCCGGAAGGACCGACGGCCGAGGCCTATCGCTCGCTGCGCGCGAATCTGAAGTTCGCGCTCTCGACCGACACGGACCTGCGCACGCTGGCGGTCACGTCCTGCACACCCGGTGAAGGCAAGTCGAGTTCGAATGTCGCGCTGGCGATGACCTTCGCCCGCAGCGGACGCCGCGTGGCGCTCATCGACTGCGACATGCGCTGTCCGTCCGTGCACAGCTACCTGAAACTCGACCTCGCCCTCGGGCTCTCGGATGTCCTCGAAGGCCGAGCGTCTTGGCGCGATGTGCTGCGTCGCGAGGTTGGGGAGCGCTTGGATGTGCTGACGGCGGGCAGGCAACCCCACAGCCCCAGTGACCTGCTCGACGGCATCACTTTCGCTCAGCTGCTCCAGGAACTCCGCAGCGAATACGACCTCGTGATCTGCGATGTTCCGCCGGCCATCGCGGTGTCCGACATCGAGAGCTGTTCGGCACGCTTGGACGCCGTGGTGCTGCTCGTGCGCGCGGACCGCGCCTCGGCGCGACTCGTCGAGCAGGCGACGCGGCGGCTGCGCCAGTCCGGCGCAAATCTGATCGGTGCGATCCTGAACGGGGTCGGGACCTCCTTCGTCAACGGCAGGTACGGAGCGAGCTACGGCTATGAGTACGGGAAGCGGAACGAACGGCGTGTCGAGTGAAGTGAACATCAAGGAAGTCCGCAAGCGCGCGGGACTGGGCGAACGCCGCCGCAGCATGAAGGCCGGCGACGGCCTCAGCGTGTGCGTCGTCGGACTGGGCTACATCGGGCTACCCACCGCGTCGCTGCTCGGCACGAAGGGCTGCAAGGTGACGGGCGTCGATGTCCGGCAGGATGTCGTCGACACGATCAACCAAGGGCGCATTCACATCGAGGAGCCCGACCTCGACCTGCTGGTGAAGAGTGCCGTCAACGCGGGCAAGCTGTCGGCCTCGACGACGCCGACGGAGGCCGATGTGTTCGTGCTCGCGGTGCCGACGCCGATCCGGCAGGACAAGCGCCCCGACATCACGATGGTCGAGGCCGCGGCGCGCGCCATCACTCCGTGGGTGCGCAAGGGCAACCTCGTCATCCTCGAGTCGACCAGTCCCGTCGGGACGACGGAGGATGTGGTTGCGCGCGTCTTGCGCGAGTCCGGCCTCGCGATCGGCGAGGATGTGTTCGTCGCGTATTGCCCTGAGCGCGTCCTGCCCGGCCGCATCCTGACCGAGCTGGTCGAGAACGACCGCGTGGTCGGCGGCGTCGACGACGCTTCGACCGAGGTCGCGCTCGAGTTCTACCAGAGCTTCGTGCGCGGCGAAGTCGTGGCGACCGACTCGCGCACGGCCGAGATGGTCAAGCTGTCCGAGAACAGCTACCGCGATGTCAACATCGCCTTCGCGAACGAGCTGTCGATGATCTGCTCGGAGGCGGGAATCAGCGTGTGGGAGGTGATCCGCATCGCCAACCGCCACCCGCGCGTCAAGATCCTCCAGCCCGGTCCCGGCGTGGGCGGTCACTGCATCGCGGTCGATCCGTGGTTCATCGTGGCGGGAGATCCGTCGAACGCGAAGCTCATTCGCGCCGCGCGCGAGGTCAACGATCGCAAGCCGCACTGGGTCATCGAGCATGTCGAAGCGTGCGCGAAGAAGGTCGTCAAGCCTGTGATCGCGTGCCTCGGACTGTCGTTCAAGGCTGATGTCGACGACTTGCGCGAGTCCCCGGCCGTCGACATCGTGCGTGAGCTGCGGGCCCGCAACTTGGGCGAGTTGCTCGTGGTGGAGCCGCATCTGCTCTTCCATCCGGACTTCGAGCTGGTGCGGCTCGACGAGGCGATTGCGCGCGCGAACATCGTGCTCGTGCTCGTGGACCACCGCTCCTTCAAGCGCCTGCGCCGCGATGCGCTGAACGAGAAGATCCTGATCGACACGCGAGGTGTGTTCCTGTGACCGTGCGAGTTCTGTCCGTCGTAGGAACGCGACCTGAGGCCATCAAGATGGCTCCGTTGATCCGCCGTCTCGCGGCGGATCCGCGCTTCGAAGCGCGTGTTTGCGCCACGGCGCAGCATCGCCAGATGCTCGATCAGGCGCTCTCGTTGTTCGAGATCGAGCCCGACTACGACCTCGATGTGATGGCCCCTGGCCAGGACCTCTCGGCCGTCACTTCGAAGGTGCTGCTGGGCCTGCGCCCGGTGCTGCGCGACGCTCGCCCCGATGTAGTGCTCGTGCATGGCGACACGACGACCTGTCTGGGGGCCTCCATGGCGGCCTTCTACGCGGGCGTTCCCGTCGGTCATGTGGAAGCCGGACTTCGCTCGGGCGACCTGCAAGCGCCCTTTCCAGAGGAATTCAATCGCATCGTGACCGATCGCATCACGCGCTGGCACTTCGCGCCGACGCCAGGGGCTCGTGCGAACCTGCTTGCCGAGGGCTGCGATCCCGCGCGGGTCCATGTCACGGGCAATACCGTGATCGATGCGTTGCTGTGGACGCGGGATCGGACGCTCGCGCGCCGCGGTCGCAACTACGAGGAGCAGCTCGGACCCCAGATCGCGGCTTTCGCCGATCATTGGCGCGGGAAGCTCGTGCTCGTCACCGGCCACCGCCGCGAGAACTTTGGGCGTCCCTTCGAGCTACTCTGCCGCGCGATCCGCGACTGCGCGCACCGGCACGAGGACTGGCTGTTCGTGTATCCGGTCCACCTCAACCCGAATGTGCAGCGGCCCGTGCGAGAGATCCTCTCCGACACGCCCAATGTGCTCCTCTGCCCGCCGCTGGACTACGAGCCTTTCGTGTGGCTGATGGACCGCTGCGACATCGTGCTTACGGACTCCGGTGGCGTGCAGGAGGAGGCGCCCGCGCTCGGCAAGCCGGTGCTGGTGATGCGCGACGTGACGGAGCGGCCCGAGGGGATCGAAGCCGGGACCGCGCGCCTCGTCGGCACGGATCCCCGACGCATCGTTGCCTCGCTCGAGGAGCTGCTGTGCGACGAGCTCGCGTACTTCCGCATGGCCAAGGCGCGCAATCCCTACGGCGACGGCCTCGCGAGCGAGCGCATCCTGCGGCATCTGGCGAACGAGGTCGCGGGGGAGCAGGGGACGCTGGCTGCCAGCGCCTAGGAACATGAGTCGGGCCGGTCGATTCCTGCGGCAGGTGGCGCACACGCGACCGACGCAGCTGCTGCACCGTGCGCTTTCCCGCGCACGAACTCTGCTGCACGACGCAGCGCCGGCATTTTCGGTCAGCGTGCGCAAGCCGAGAATCGAGCGCACGAACTCGCATCCGCCGCGAAGGGTGTTCGCGCCGCGCGTCGGGCTGGTCGACGCGCGCGAGAGCGGCCCGCAGGCGCACATCGCGGGCGCGAGCGTCGCGCTCGATGGACAGATCGACTGGCGCGGTGCCCGGCGGTCCGCGCTCGAGTGCTTTCATCTGCACTACATGGAGTACCTCGAGGCGCTCGACGACACGCGCTTCGAGCGACTGGTGCTCGACTGGATCGAGCGCAACCCGCGTGCGTGCGTCGGCTCCTGGCGAGTCGGTTGGCACAGCTATGTGATCGCGGTGCGAACCGTGGTCTGGATGCAGCAACTGGCGGAGCGCGGTGCCGCCTTGCGCGCCGCCACGCGCCGCCGCATCGAGGCCTCGCTGGTCGAGCAGCTCTCGCATCTCGCCTCGCACCTCGAGCGCGACATCGTCGGCAACCACTTGATCAAGGACGCGAAAGCGCTCCTGTGGGCCTCGCGCTACTTCCAGGGTCCCTCCGCGCGCGCGTGGGGAGAACTCGCGCAGCGCGTACTGCTCGCCGAGCTCGAAGAACAGGTGCTACCCGACGGCATGCACTACGAGCGCAGCCCGAGCTACCACGCGCAGGTGTTCGCCGACTTCGTGGAGTGCGCGTCCATCGGGCGCGGAGAGCTGCGGGCGCGCCTGCTCGCGAAGCTCGAGCCCATGGCGCAAGTGCTCGTCGATCTCGCGCACCCCGATGGCCTCGCGTGCCTGTTCAACGACGCGGGCCTGCACACGAGCTACTCACCCGACGAGTGCCAGCGTGCATGGGAGAGCGTCAGCGGCGGACGCGTACGCCGCCGAGCGCAGTTCGCGCTGCCGAACGCCGGCTACTACGGTCTGCGTGAGGGCAATTCCCTGCTCGTCGCAGATTGCGGAGCGATCTCGCCAGCCCACCTGCCCGCCCATGGCCATGGCGATGTGCTCTCCTTCGAGTGGAGCCTCGGCGGGCAGCGCATCTTCGTCGACGCGGGCGTCGCGCAGTACGATTCGGGTCCGGAGCGCGCACACTCGCGTGCGACAGCGAGCCACAACACGCTGACCGTGGACGGCGCCGATCAGGCGGAGTTCTGGTCGTCGTTCCGCGTCGGTCGCCGACCGCGCGTGCGCGTGCTGCGTCACGAGAGTCATCCGGGGGGCTTCCTGCTCGAAGGCGAGCACGACGGCTACCGCCATTTGGCGGGTTCCCCGATCCACCGTCGCCGGATCGTGTGCACATCACGCACGCTGCTGATCGACGACGAGGTGCGCGGCGGTGGCGGGCAACGCGTCCAGACGCGCCTGCTGCTGCATCCCTCCGTGGCCGCCATCGTGACCAAGGAGCACCGCGTGCGCCTGACCTGTGGCGGCGTCGAGCTGATGGTCGAGTCGCGCTCGCCAGTGCGGCTGGAAGACGCGTGGTGGTGTCCCGACATCGGTGTGCGACTCAAGACCTCGAGGCTCGTGTTCGAGATGCCGCCCGCGCCCTGCCGCGAGACGGTGCGCATCCAGCGCGTCGACTCAGCGCTCGCGGCGTTCGCGCACTCGTCGACGCGCGCCGACGCAGCCTAGGCCGTCAGGCTGCGCTCGCGTTCGTCTCGTTCGCCGCGGCCTCGAGGCGCTCCTCGTTGGGCGCCACGCCATCCGCCGCGCGCAGCAGGACCTCGGCCATGCGACGCGCACCCACGCGTCGATCGAAGCTCGGTGCCGCCATGCGAGCGTTCTTCGACAGTCGTTTTAGCTCGCAACGATCGCTGGCGAGCCGCAGCACGCTCTCACTGAGTGCGGTGGGATCCTCCGCGGGCACGATGACGCCGGCCCCGCGCTCGCGGACGATGGCCGCGCCCTCGCCCTCGGGTCCGGCGAACAGCACGGGCACTCCCATGCCGAAGCACTCGAAGATCTTGGAGGGAATCACGGTCGTGAAGAGCTCCTCGCGCTTGAGGTGCACGAGTCCGACATCGCACAGGCTCCAGACGCGAGGCATCGTCTCTTTCGGAACACTCGCATGGAACGAGACATTGCTCAGTCCCTTCCGTCGGGCCTCTTCGACGAGTGCCTCGCGCGCTGCGCCGGCGCCGACGAACAGGAAGTGGATGTCCGCGCGGTGTCGCAGTAGCTGCGCAGCCTCCAGCACGCGCTGGAGCGCGTGGGCCATGCCGTGGGTGCCGAGGTAGCCCACGACGAACTTGTCTTCGACGCCCAGCTCGCGAGCGAGTGTGGCATCGCGCTGCTGCGGTGCGTAGCGAGACAGGTCCACACCGTTGCGGACGACGGCGATCTTCTCTCGATCGATGCCGCGGCGGCTGAGGTTGTCGCGGAAGGAGCGCGTCACGGACACGACGCGAGTGGCGCGGCGGTAGAGGAAGAGCTCCAGTTGCTCCAGAGCCCGCAGGGCCAGCTGGCCGCGCATCGCCCCAACGGCCTGAATCGAATCCGGCCAGAGGTCGCGCAGCTCGAACACGAACGGACGGCGCCGGAGCGCGGCGACGGTCCAGCCAGCCACCGATGTGAAGAACTGCGGAGATGTGGCGACGACGACATCCGCTCGCTCTTGAAGCAGCGCGGCGATTCCACCGGACACCATGAAGGAGAGGTAGTCGAGGATGCGCCCTGCGAAGCCGCGATTGGCTGAGATGTAGGTCATCACGCGCACGACCTCGATGCCGTCGACGGTTTCGCGCTGGTACAGGCGGTTGTGGTAGCCCGGATAGACCTTGCCCTCCGGGAAGTTGGGCGCGCCGGTCACGACGGTGACGCGATGGCCGAGCGCGATCCACTCGCGAGCGTGCTCGTACAAGCGCGTGGCGGGAGCGTTGGTCTCCGGTGGGAAGTTGTCCGACAAGAACAGAATGTGCAGCGAACGACTCGGTGCACTCATGCTTCCACCTCGCAACGGCTGTCGCGGCGCGGCAGCGGAGCGGCGAATTCGTCCAGCCGCGCCCGAGGGAGCGATGTCGAGAGCGGGCGGCCCGACACCTGCGAGATCCAGCGCTCGACGCGCTCGCAGGCAGCGTCCGCGGAGTGTTCGCGTCCGGTCGAGAGGGCTCCCTCGCGCAACTGGAGGAACAGCGAGTCCTCGGTGACGAGGCGCAGCATGGCCGCGCCGAGCCCGAGGGCGTCGCGCGGCTCGACCAACAGGCCGTTCACGGCCGGAATGACGAGCTCGGGCAGGGCGCGCCAGCGCGTCGCGATCACGGGCAGTCCGTGCTGGAAGGCCTCCACGATCGAGCCCGGGAGCCCTTCGCCCTCGTGGTAGGTGGGCAGCAGGAGCGCGTCGTGCTCGTCGAGCAGAGCGGGGATGTGCTCGGGCGCGACTTCACCGAGCCACATGACCCGCTCGCTCGAGCGCAGCAGCTCGACATCCGTTCCCGGCATCGCCGCTCCCGCGATGGTGAGCGTGCAGTCGGCGGGCATCGAGCGCAGCGCCTCGATCGCCTCGCGATAGCCTTTCTCCGGCCGTAGCTGCGCAACCAGCACGAAGCGCCGACAGACGGGCGAGCGCCGCGGCGAGTGCGTGGGGAGCCTGCGCGAAGTGGGCAGGTGCCGAACCTCGCCGCGCGCCGCGAAGCGCTCGCAGAGCGAGCGCGTCTGCAGCAGGAGCAAGTCGGAGCGGAGGATCGTCCAGCGGGCGAGGGAACAACAGAGCGCGGACCTGCGAGCGAGGCACTCGTCGAGACCGCCACCGAACGCGCGCGCCACAAGCGGCTTTCCAGCGAGGCGAGCCGCGAGCCACACCAGCGGCCCTCCGAGCAGGAAGCCCTCCGATGATGCGTTGAACATCACCGCATCGCAGGTTCGCGCGCGACGCAGGATCTGCCACGCGATGGCGAGGGCATGCAGGAAGTCCCGCACGCGACGCCTGCGGTCGCGACCGAGGCGGCGCGTCGTGTCGATGACCTCCGCGTTCACCCGCCCGCGCTCTCGCAGGCCGTGCACAAGTTGGGCGAACGACACCTGAGTGCCCCCCACGGACGACCCGCTCCGCGGAAGGGGACCCACGAGCAACACGCGGGGACCCACTCTCATGCCGCCACTCCGTAGCGCTGCATCCAACGGGCCAGGGAAGCGAGCATCCACACGCGCGTCGCGGAGTTACCCGCGCTGAGCACAGCTGCGTTGCGATTTGCATTGCGGGCAGCATCGAGCACGCGCAACAGCTCGGGGCGGTGGAACAGGCTCGCCGCTGGCGTGCCCGGTGCATACAGCGCTTCCAGCAGGTCCCAGAATTCCGCGTTGAACCAGCGCTGCAGAGGCAGCGCGAAGCCTTGCTTGCGATGGGAGTACACGGCCTCCGGCAGCAGGTCGCGACCGGCCTCACGCAGCAAGTACTTGCCTGTGCGGCCACGGATCTTGAGCTCGAGCGGAACCCGCGTTGCAAACTCGACGATGCGGCGATCGAGCAGCGGCGGGCGAACCTCGAGGCTTGCGGCCATGCTCATGCGATCCACTTTCTGCAAGATCGCACCGGGCATGAAGGTGCGGGCGAGCACGAGCATCACGAGCTCCTCGGGCTCCAGCTTCTCGATCACCTCCGCTTCGAGGTCGATGTCGCGGCGCAGCAGCGCTCCCGCGTGCGCGTGCGTGCACAGCGCTTCGAGCTCGCCGGGTTGCCACAGCGCGCGCGAGAGGCGGAACTGCGTCAGCGGCGCATGCAGCGAGAGCTCCAGCCCCTTGCGAGCGCGGCGCAGGCCCGTCGCCATCGATCCCTGAGCCAGCGGCGCAACGCGCGAGAGAAGCGCCGATCCGGCGCGCCGCAGCGGCGCCGGCGTCGTGTCGGTGAGGAAGCGCATCCGCGCTGCCCAGAACATGTGGTCGTAGCCCCCGAACAGCTCGTCGCCGCCGTCCCCGGAGAGCGCGACTTTCACCTCGCCGGCCGCGAATTCGGACACGGCGAGGGTCGGGATGCACGACGCGTCACCGAGCGGCTGACCGATGTGATCGAGGATGCGGTCGAGAGTGGCGAGCTGGAACTCGCCGCCACTGAGCCTGAGTTCTCGGTGGTCCGTGCCCAAATGCTGCGCCACAAGGCGGGCGAGCGAGCTCTCGTCGTAGGCAGGATCGTCGAAACCGATCGAGAATGTCTTCAGCCGCTCGCCCGTCGCATCCACGGCGCGCGCCGCGTAGGCCGCGACGGTGCTGGAGTCGACGCCACCAGAGAGAAACACGCCCACGGGCACATCTGCCACCAGCTGGGAGCGGATGGTGCCGTCGAGCCGCGTGCGCAGCTCCGCCAGCGCGTCCGCCTCGTGCATCGGTTCGGGCCTCAGCTCGAGTCGGTCGTACGCGCCGATCTCGATCTCGCCGTCCCTCCAGCGCAGCCAGTGGCCGGGAGGCAACTGCTTCACGCCCTCGAGCATCGTCCACGGATCCGCGACATAGCGATCGACGAGCAGCATCTCCAGCGAACGGTGATCCAGCTTGCGCGGCACGGAAGGGTGGGCGAGCAAGCTGCGCAGCTCCGAGGAGAACACGAGCTCTCCGCCAGGGCCGTTCCACCAGTACAGCGGCTTGATGCCGAGCGGATCGCGTGCGAGAACCAGCGATCCATCCCGACGATCACAGATCGCGAAGGCGAACATGCCATTGAAGCTCGCGAGCGAGCGGAGTCCGCGCTCCATGAAGGCGTGCAGGATCACCTCCGTGTCGGAGCGCGTGTGGAACATGTGCCCCGTTGCGCGCAACTCGTTTCGCAGCGCGCCGCTGTCGTAGATCTCGCCGTTGTAGACCAGCGCGAAGCGGTTATCGTCGCTCCGCAGCGGTTGGTGGCCGTCGCGAACATCGACAATCGACAGGCGGCGCATCGCGAGCGCGGCCACGCCGGCATCGACCGCGCCACCCTCATCGGGTCCGCGGTGCGCCAGCGCAGCGTTCATCGCCATCGCCACCGAAGTGTCGCCATGTCGGCCCGCTCGGTAGACATAGCCATTGATGCCGCACATGCCTAGGCGACCCTCCGACGCGCTCCAGAGCGAGTGCCGCGCAGGGCGTACGCGAGCGTCTCGCCCGCGAAGACCACGGGCAGGACGACGAGCGCGATCATGAACACCTGCTTGAAGAGCGTGCCCGACTCGTTGCGATGCTGCATGGCGACGTAGAACACGAAGTAGGGCAGCACTCGCGCCGTCACTCCATCGGGCGCGAGGTCGCGCCGACGCTCGCACCATGCGAGCACCAACCCCATCGCGAGGCCGAACAACAGTGGACCGAGCAGCGAGCCGAAGTTGAGCCACGCCTCCGCGACGAGGCTGAACGCGGTGCCGCCGCCACGATCCGCCAGCTCCGCGTAGTTGGAGCGCACGAACTGCTCGCTCAGGTACAGCGGACGGTCGGGATACAGGCCGCGCGGCAGGCAGGCCGCGACGCCGTCGACGAGGCTCTGCCCCGCGAGTTCTCCCGCCTCTCGCTCGCGCAGGATCTCGCCCGCGGTGATGAACGGGTGCGAGAGCTCGGAACCCCCGACGGCCGCCGCGAAGACCAACTCGCCTTGGGCTTCGAGTCGCGTCAGCGCCTGCGCCAGATCGCCTCGATAGACGCCGCGCAACAGGGCGAAGGACTCGAGGCACGCGTACAGCACCAGCGCGCTCGCGACCATCCACGGGCGGATGCTGCGGAGTTCGAAGTTGCTGCGCCGCGAGAGAACCGCGAGGTAGCCGACGATGAGCACAACGGCATTGGTGCGAACCGAGAGGAATGCGACGCTCCACACGCAGATGCCGAGCGCGATGGGCAGGAACAGGTTCTTCGTGGCGCGTGGCAGCGCGGAGGCCTCGATCCACAGGCAGCCGACGATCATGATCGGCATGCCGAGTTGGAGCGGACCCAGGCCTCGACCGCGCAGGTACTTGAGCGCGTAGTCCTCGCGGTCGGTGAGGGCAGCGAAGCCGACTTGGCGCGCGTAGGCCACGTACAGCGCGAGGCCCACCGCGACGAGCAGTCCGCCGACGAGCAGATCGCGGTCGAGTTGGGTTGGGCGCGGTGGCGCGGTCCGCGCCTCGTTCCAGCCGAGACTCGCCGCCAGAACCAGCGCGAGCAGCAGGCCTGCGGCGAACGCGACGTACTGCGCCTGCGTCTCGAGCACCACGCTCGGCGAGAGCAAGTCGAGGTTGCGCCAGCTCGAGGGCTCGATCCAAGTGGAGGCCAGCGGATAGAAGCTGCCGACGAGCCCGGTGACGACGAACGCGATGGTGGGCGTGTGCAGTGGCGAACGACGGCGGAGGTTCCACAGGCCGACCATCACGAAGGTCCACAAGGCCGCGGTCAGGGGCAGCAGCGTCGGTTCGAGGCGACTCATGCGAGCTCCCGGAAGCGGAGCACGCACAGCACGCTCAGCACTGCGAGCATGCCCGCGGCGATGGTGATGCGGCGAGCGACGCCGAGCTCGCTCGGCAGGCGCTTGAGCTCGACGAGGACGAGCTGAAGTTCAGCGATGCGCGAGGACAAGTACGCGATCAGCGCGCCGAGTGCGCCGTGCAGCGGCACTAGCACGACGCCGACGGCGAGCATCACGACGGCCGCGCGCTGGTAGGCGTGTCGGGATGTGGTGAAGTCACCTCGCGCGCGCTGCCAAGGCGTGATGAGGAAGCCGAACAGGTGCAGGAACACGCCGATCAGCATCAGCACGAAGAGAGGACGGCTCGCGGCGAAGGCCGGGCCGAGCAACAGGCTCAGAATCACATCGTCGAGCGCGAGCAGCGCGAGCAACCCGACGAATGCCAGCGCGGTCGCGAGGCTCGCGATCTGCACGAAGCGCCGCGAGGCCTCTGCTTGACCGTGCCGCGCGATGTGCATGGCGAAGGTCGGATAGAGCATGGCGGCGAGCGCGGAGCTCGCGACGTGCACGCGCGTGGCGATGTCGTACGCGCCGCAGTAGGTCCCCAGTTCCTCCGCCGTGGTGGTGCGCTCGAGCAGGAGCCGATCGATGGAGACCAGTGCGCTCGAGGCGAGCGTGAACCCGAGCAGGTCGGCGATGGCGGCGCGATAGCGCGGTAGAGCCGGGGAGCGGCGCAGCTCCAGCCAGCCGCTCCAGCGTGCCCAGAGCGCACCAGTCTCCGTCGCGAACGGTTCGTCCTTGGGCAGGCGACGCGCGAGCACGCGATACGACACGAGGACGAAGGCGGCCGCGCCGACGAACGGCAGGGACCACGCCGCGGAGGAGGGTGTGCGCAGGCAGAGCACCGCGACGGTGAGGAACGCGCCGGCCCATGCGAAGTTGCGCAGTGCGGTCACGGTTCCGGCGCGGCCGGCGACCGCGAGCCGCGCATAGTCGCGGGAGGCGAGGCCATGGAGCAGCGTGACTGCCCCGAGCGAGAGGGCGGCCGTGAAGTCGAGCACGAACGGTCCGATGCACAGCGCCAAGATCAGCAGCAGGAGCGTGGTGATGCGCGTGAGCGCGTCGAGGTCGCGCGGGCGCGCGTCCGCGCGAGAGTGCTCGTGAATCAAGAGCTGGCGCGCGACATCTTGGTAGGTGATGACCCCGAGCAGCGTGATGTACAGCGAGAACTGCCCGTAGCTCCCCGGCCCGAGCTGACGCCCGAGCACGGGCAGCGCGCCGAGGCCCGCCGCCGCGAGGGCCGCTTGGCTGGCGAGCACCTGTCCCGTGCCCACGGCCAGCAGCCGACGCAGGCCGTGGGGCAGGGCCGACTGCTCGGCAGTCAGCGTTTGCGGTTGGGCGCTCATGGACGGAACCGCGCACGCGAGCGGTGCGCGGGACTTTCTGTGTTTTCGATCCCTTGGGAGGGGGGCTTGAGGACCGAGCCGGTGGTCCTCTCTGGGCGTCCGTGGGGCCATCCCCGCCCGTCCCAAGCGTGAAACTCCGCGCCGCGACTTCACTCGACCCCCTCCGCCGACCGAACTAGGGACTGCTCCCCCTCGTTCCGCATTTCGATTCTCCGCCTTGCCCCGCATGCCTCGCCCGACCGAGACGTCCGCAGCTTCGTTGCCGCTCCGCGCGCTCTTCGCGCCCCAAACCGACGAGCTGGCCGCGGCCCGAGCCGAGGCGTTCCCCGCCCCTGCCGCCATCGACTGGCTCGCGCTCGAGCCGCGCGGCATGTGGTATCGCGTCCGCCATCCCGCGCTCGACATCGTCCTGCTCGCCTTCACGCTGCCGTTCGCCGTCCCGCTGGTGGTCGCGGTCGTGCTCGCGAGCACGATCGCGTTCGGCTCGCCGCGCAAGGTGTTCTTCCTCCAGCCGCGCATCGGTTATCGTGGACGCCCGTTCACCTTGATCAAGTTCCGCTCGATGAGCGAGCCCAAGGGCACGCCGTTCGAATCGTGGAGCAACGGGGATCGCGCGCGCGTCACTGCGTTCGGACGCTTCTTGCGCAGCTCGCATCTCGACGAGCTTCCGCAGATCTACAATGTGCTGCGTGGCGAGATGAGCTTCATCGGTCCGCGGCCCGAGATGGTCGAGGTCGAGCAGTGGGCCGCGAAGCATGTGCCGGGCTTCACCGAGCGGCTCGCGATCAGGCCCGGCATCACCGGCCCCGCTCAGGTCACGCAGGGCTACACGCCGCGTGATGTCGAGGCGTACCGTCGCAAGCTCGCCATCAACCGCGAGTACCAAGCGTCGCTGACATTCGGCCGGGACATGGGAATCCTCGCGCGAACGGCGCTGTGGATGCTGCGCGGCCGCGGCTGGAAGTGGCGCGGCTCGAGCAAGACCTAGCCTTCCGCTTGCTTCTGGGCGAAGCTCATTCGCCCTCCGTGAACGCCCTCCAGCCGCCCGAGTGCCTCGTCAGCGTCGTCGTGCCCGTCTACAACGAGCACGCGAACATTGCCACATGCTTGCGCGGCCTGTGGAGCGCGCTCGAGCGCGAGCCGCACGAGATCCTCGTCGTGCATGACACGGACGAGGAAACGACGCTCGGCGCCATCGCGCAGATGCCGGATATTCCGCCGACGCTGCGGCTCGTTCGCAATCGCCTTGGGCGCGGACCGGCGAACGCGATTCGCGCTGGCTTCAACATGGCAAGGGGCGATGTGATCGTGACGACCATGGCGGATCTCAGCGATCCGCCGGAGAAGATCCTCGAGCTCGCGCGGAAGATGCGAGCGAGCGGCGCCGCCGTCGTCGCAGGCTCGCGCTACACGCCGGGCGGCTCGCAGGAGGGCGGCCCGATCGTGAAGCGCACGCTCTCGCGCGTCGCAGGGCTCTCGCTGCACTGGTTCGCGGGCGTGGGGACGCACGACGCCACCAACAACTTCAAGGCCTACAGCCGCGCATTCCTGCGACGCACCAGCGTGCAGGCGCAGGGCGCGTTCGACATCGGGCTCGAGCTTTGCGTCAAGGCGCATCTCGCGGAGGCGGGCGTCGCGGAAGTGCCGACTCGGTGGCGCGATCGCTCCGCGGGCGAGAGTCGCTTCAAGGTCTGGTCGTGGGCGCCGAAGTATCTGCGCTGGTACGCCGCCGCGATGGCCGAGCCGGCGCTCGTGTGGCTCGTGTGGTCCGGATTCCTGCTGTGGGTGCTGTCCGCAGCGAACTGGCGCGAGCGCGGCTCGTGGGGAGATCTAGGGATTTCCCTGCTGGCGGGTGCCTGCGGCGCTGCGGCGATCCTGCTCGCGCGCCGCATCCGCGGTCGCATGCGCTGGTGGGACGGTGCGCTCGCGCTGCCGTGGACGAACCCGCGGCACGCCGATGCCGTGCGCCTCGGCAACGACGAGCTCGCGCTCGGATTGGCACTGGTCTCGAGCGTCCTGCTGCTGCTGCTTGGGTGCGGACCGAAGCGCGGTCTCCCTGCAGTGTTCCAGCTCGCGCGCTGGTGCGCGTCGCTGTCCGGGCTGCGCGCGCTGGCGGCTATCGCGCTCACGCTGGCGCTCGCGCTGCGTCCGATCGACCCGGAGTTCGACACGCGCTTCGTGCAAGCGGGGCCGATGTGGACTCTCGTGACCGGGGAACACGGGGCTGCGCTCGCGTGGGATCGCGCAGTCCTATGGGACGGTGCGCTGCGCACCGCGAGCGCCCTGCTGATCTCGCTGGCGCTGCTCGTCGTCTCGAAGCGTCCCGAGGCCGCGCTGGCAGGGCTCCTGCTCCTCGCGCAGCCGCTCGGCCATGACCTGCACGGACTGCTCGCGTGTCTCGCGGCCGGCGTGATCGGGAGTTGCAACACGCACTCCGGCTGGCTGCGCGCGCTGTGCATGACCTGCCTCGCCGCGCTGGCCTTCACCAAGACGGCCTTCGTGCCTCTCGCGGTGGTGAGCGCGGCGGCCATCGTCGCCGCGCCGCTGCTCCAGCGCTCGTGGTGGAGCGCCGCCGTGCGCGCCCTCTTCTTCGTCGGCTCGCTGTGCGGAGCATGGTGGCTCGCGCGTTCCTTCGGAGGCGCACTGCCGTTGCTCGAGCCTGCTGCGAGGGAGCCGTCGGCGGCCCTCGCGGTCGTGCTCGTGCTCGCTTGGGTCGCGTACGCGTGGCCGACGCGTCGCGCCACGGAGGGTGCCACGGAGAGTGCCCTCGCTCTCGCGCTGCTGGCGGTCCTCGCGTTGGGTGTCTCACTCGCGCCGGGCGAGGGCTTCGGCCTTCCGCTCGCGGTGGCCGCCATCGCCATGCAACTCGTGCCCGTCGAGCTCGAAGAACGCCGAACATGGGCCCGCGTCGCCATCCGCGCCCTGCCCCTCTTCGCGCTCGCGGGAGCTCTGGCGCTGCGCTGGGGATAGCGAGCGCTAGTCGCTCGACTCGTCGTCATCGCCGCCGAGGACGGCGAGGAAGGCCTTCTGCGGGATCTCGACATTGCCGACCTGCCGCATGCGCCGCTTGCCTTCCTTCTGCTTCTCGAGCAGCTTGCGCTTGCGCGACACATCGCCGCCGTAGCACTTGGCCGTGACATCCTTGCGCAGGGCCGAGATCGACTCGCGCGCGATGATGCGGCTGTCGATGGCGGCCTGCAGGGCGATCTCGAACAGGTGGCGCGGGATCTCCTTGCGCATGCGCTTGATGATCGCGCGGCCGCGGTATTCCGCCTGATCCTTGTGGACGATGCAGGTGAGCGCGTCGACTTCCTTGCCGTTGACGAGGATGCGCAGCTTGACGAGCTTCGATTGCTTGTAGCCGGTGATCTCGTAGTTGAGCGTGCCGTAGCCGCGCGTCGAACTCTTCAGCTTGTCGAAGAAGTCGTAGATGATCTCGCCGAGCGGCAGGTCGTAGACGAGCTGCACGCGAGTGGGAGAGAGGTGGTCTTGTCGCACGAAGTCGCCGCGGTGGTCGGCGGCGATCTTCATCACATTCCCGATGAACTCCGACGGCGTCATGATCGTGACGCGCGCGTAGGGCTCGAGGATCTCTTCGTACTTGTCGGGGCTCGGCAGCTGACCCGGAGACTGGATCGTCTTCTCCGCGCCGTCGGGCAGGATGATCTTGTAGGTGACGGTCGGCGCCGTCTGGATCATGTCGAGGTCGTGCTCGCGCTCGAGGCGCTCCTGCACGATCTCCATGTGGAGCAGGCCGAGGAAGCCGCAGCGGAAGCCGAAGCCGAGCGCCTCGCTGGTCACGGCTTCGAAGTTGAACGAGGAGTCGGAGAGCGAGAGCGTGGTGAGGCCCTCGCGCAGGCTCTCGAAGTCGCCGGTGTTCGTCGGGAAGAAGTCCGCGTACACCATGTGGATCGGCGGGCGGTAGCCGGGGAGCATCTCCACCTTCGGCCCCTTGTGGATCGTCATCGTGTCGCCGATGCGCACGTCGCCGAGGTTCTTGATGTTCGAGATGAAGTAGCCGACTTCGCCGGGCCCGAGCTCGCCGCAGCGCGCCATCTTGGGCGTGAAGCGGCCGATCTCGATCGCCTCGTAGGTCGTCCCGGTTCCCATCATGTGGATGAGCTGCCGTTCGCGGATCGTGCCGTCGACCACGCGCAGGTACACGATGATGCCGCGGTACTCGTCGTACTGGGCGTCGAAGATCAGCGCGCGCAGCGGGTCGTCGGCCTTGCCCTGGGGCGCCGGGATCTTCTCGATGATCTGGTTCAGCAGCTCCGACACGCCGAGACCCGACTTCGCGCTCACGCCGAGCGCCGCGGTGGCGTCGATGCCGATCGAGTTCTCGATCTCTTCCTTGACCACCTCGGGACGCGCGTGGGGCAGGTCGATCTTGTTGATCACCGGCAGGATCTCGAGGTTGCCCTCGACGGCGAGGTAGGCGTTGGCGACCGTCTGGGCCTCGACGCCCTGACTGGCATCGACGAGCAAGAGCGCGCCCTCACAGGCCTGCAATGCCTTCTGGACCTCGTAGTTGAAGTCGACATGGCCCGGCGTGTCGATCAGGTTGAGCTCATAGCGCTCGCCTTTGTAGGTGTGGTGGATCGTGACCGCGCTGGCCTTGATCGTGATGCCGCGCTCTCGCTCGAGATCCATCGAGTCGAGCAGCTGCGCCTTCATGTCACGCTTGTCGACCGCGCCCGAAATCTCGAGCATGCGGTCGGCGAGCGTCGACTTGCCGTGGTCGATGTGCGCGATGATCACGAAGTTGCGGATGAGGCGATTGTCCACGGGCGCTGTCCCCGGCGCGGTTCTCGGGGGCGAGGAGTATACGCACGGAGCCGCGCAGCCGCGACTACACGGGGCGCGGCAGGGACGCGAGCAGCCGCGCGAACTCACGCGCGGCGCGCCCGCGGTGGCTCACGAGACCCTTCTCCAGGGGCGCGAGCTCGGCGAAACCGCGGCCGGTCTGGGCAAAACCGGGCTCGGTGAACAGGAACAGCGGGTCGTAGCCGAAATCGCCGTTCCCGCGCGGAGCGTGCAGGATGCGTCCATGGGCATGGCCCATGACTTCGAGCGCGAGCGTTCCGTCGCCGCGAGCGAGGGCCAGTGCGCAGGTGAAGCGCGCACTGCGCCGCTCGTCGGGAACATGCGCGAGGTTGCGCAGCAGGAGCGCGTTGTTCGCGCCGTCGGCGCCGTGCTCGCCCGCGTAGCGCGCACTCTTCACGCCGGGCTCGCCATCGAGCGCATCGACCTCGAGCCCCGAGTCGTCGGCGAGCGCCCACAGGCCGTGCGCGCGCGCTGCGGAGAGCGCCTTCTTCGCGGCATTGCCCGCGAAGGTCGGCTGGTCCTCGTCGACCTCCGGAAGGCCGCCGACCTGCGTGGGCAGGAGCACCTCGAACCCGAGCGGCGCGAGCAGGCGCGCGAACTCGGCGTGCTTCTTCTTGTTGTTGCTCGCGAGCAGGAGCTTCATGGCAGCGCAGGATAGCGCTCAGGGCTCGTACAGCCGCACCTTGGCCGCGAGCACTTCGAACGCGGCGAGATCGTCCGCCCAGCTCGCCGCGATGTCCGCGATGCGCGCACCACTAAAGAGCTGCGCGAGCGTCTCGCGGTCGCGCAGCAGCCTGTCGATGCGCTCGAACTCGAAGCTCTCTCCGTGGAGATCACGCAGCGTGCGCGCGATGGCGAGCCCCGCCTCGACGGCGCGCACCGCTTCGCGCCGGGTCACCGTGATGTGCACGCCTCCGCAAGCTTCGTTGGAGAATGTGCTGGCGCTCGGCGTGAAGCGCAGCGGCGTGAACTCGAGGCCGGGGAGTTCCAGCGCGTCGAGCGCGCGCGCGAGGGCGAGCGGCTCGATCCACGGCGCGCCGAAGCGCTCGAACGGCTCGTCCGTGCCGCGACCGACGGAGACATTCGTCGGCTCGAGCAGCGCGACCCCGGGATAGAGCAGCACCTGCGTCTCGTTGCGCAGGTTCGGGCTCGGATCCTGCCACTCGAGGCCCGTCTCCGCCCAGCGCATCGAGCGCCGCCAGCCCTCGCAGGCGACGACCTCGAGCTCGCACGCCACGCCGAAGTGCTCGCGCTCGAGCCGCGCGCGCTCGCCGAGCGTCAGCCCGTGCGCGAGCGGAAGCGCGCGATTCGATGTGAAGTCGAGGCGCTCCGCATCCGCGAGCGGGCCTTGCGCAGCGAGCAGCGCGAGCGGATCCGGTCGGTCGAGCACGACGACGCGCACGCCGAGCGAGCCCGCGACTTCCAGCGCGTACGCGAGCGTGGACTCGTAGGTGTAGATGCGCGTGCCGACATGCTGGAGGTCGACGACCAGCGTGTCGCAGCCAGCGAGCATCTGTGGCGTCGGCTTGCGCGTCGCGCCGTACAGCGAGTGGATCACGAGGCCGGTCGCTCGGTCGATCTCGTCGTCGATCGAGCCCTCCGCGCGCGCGCCGAGGCCGTGTTCGGGCGCGAGGATCGAGCGCAGCTCGACGCCCGGAGAGCGCGCGAGGAGGTCGATCGTGCGCTCGCCCGACTTCAGGCGCCCCGTTCGATTCGTGAGCAGCGCGACCTTGCGGCCCGCGAGCCGCGCGCAGCCTTCGCGCGCGAGCACGTCCGCGCCCGTGAGCACGCCATCGCCCGCTCGCAGCGCGCGCGCCGCGGCATCCGCGATCGCGCGCCGCAGCTCGCGCGTCTCGCCCTTGCCCGCGGGATGAACCCGGTTGCACAGCGCGAGCACATAACCCATGGTGGCCGGATCCAGCCACAGCGAAGTACCCGTGAAGCCCGTGTGGCCGAAGCTCGCGCCGCGCGGGAACACGCCGCCGCGCGCGCTGGAGAACTCCGTATCGCAGTCGAGCGCCAGCGTGCGCAGCCCGCCGCCGGGGAGCGTTCGCGGCGAGAGCATCGCCTCGACCGTCGCGGTCGCGAACACTCGCACGCCATCGAGCTCGCCGCCCCCGAGCAGCATGCGGCACCAGCGCGACACATCGGCGGCTGTCGAGAAGAGACCCGCGTGACCCGCGACTCCGCCGAGTGCAAAGGCGCGCGGGTCGTGCACCTCGCCGCGCATCCAGCGGCCGCCGCGCTGCTCCGTCGGCGCGCAGCGCGCCGCGAGCTCCGGCGGTGGCGTGAACAGCGTGTCGAGCATGCCGAGCGGTTCGAACAGCTCCGCGCGCGCGAAGGCGTCGAGCGGCCGACCGTCGACGCGCGCGACGAGCTCGCCGAGCACGATGTAGCCGACATCGCTGTAGGTGAACTTCGCGCCCGGCATCTGGTGCGGCTCGAGCTCGCAGATGCGCGTCCACATCTGTGCGCGCGTGCCGATGTAGTCGCCGAGCGGGTTGTCCGCGACGAGGCCGCTCGTGTGCAGGAGCAGCATTTCGACCGTGATCGCGTCCTTGCCGCGGTTTCCGAACTCCGGCAGGTGCCGCGCCACGGGAGCGGCGAGCTCGAGCGCACCGCGCTCGACGAGCTTCATCACGCTGCTCGCCGTCGCAATCGGCTTGGTGAGCGACGCGAGGTCGTAGAGCGTGTCGAGCGTCGCTTCCTCGCGCGGCTCGAGCGCCCGTGCGCCGAACGCGCGCTCGAACAGCACCTCGTCACCGCGTCCGACCACGACCACGGCCCCGGGCACCTCGCCCGCCGCGAGCGAGCGGGAGAGAGCGAGCTCGAGTTGCTGCGCGAGCTGCGCCGGCGCCGCGAGGGCGAGCAGCGCGACCGCGAGCGCCCTAGCTGCCCAGCGCCGCACGCTGCAGCTCGAACAGGTGGGTGATCGCGGTCGATCCGTGGGCGAGCATCGTGTCGAGGTGCTCGCGCGAGAACGGCGCGCCCTCGGCCGAGCCCTGCACCTCGATGAACTTGCCTTCGCCGGTCATCACGAGATTCATGTCCGTCTCGGCCTTGCTGTCCTCGGCGTAGTTGAGGTCGACGAGCACCTCGCTCGCGATCACGCCGACCGACACGGCGGCGAGCTGCGACACGAGCGGCCAGCCGCGCAGCACGCGCTTGTGCTCCATGTGCTTGAATAGGTCGTGCAGCGCGACATATGTACCCGTGATCGCGGCCGTGCGCGTGCCGCCGTCGGCCTGCAGCACATCGCAGTCGACCCACACCGTGCGCTCCGTCATCTTCGCGAGGTCGACGACGCCGCGCAGAGAGCGCCCGATCAGGCGCTGGATCTCCACCGAGCGCCCATCGACCTTGCCATTGCGATCGCGCGCCTTGCGATCCTTCGTGGAGCTCGGGAGCATCGAGTACTCGGCCGTCAGCCAGCCCTGCCCG
>VGYZ01000040.1 GCA_016872795.1 Planctomycetota bacterium | reverse complement strand
GCGGTGGCGAGGCGGCGGCCTCGTCCGCGCTGGTGGCGATCGCGACGCTCGCCTGCGTCGGGCTCACGGGTTCCTTTCTCTACGCGCAGTTCGGCGCCAGCCTCGCGGCGGTGCTCGTCGCCGCGCTCTTGGCGGGGACGCTGGCGCGTGGCGCGGACGCCTCGCGCGCGCTGGTGCCGATGGCGGTGGTGCAGGTGCTCGCTCTGTCGCTCGCGGCGTGCCACTTCTCGAGCCTGCCGAGTCTGGCTCGCCTTGCGCTCGCCTGCGCTCCCGCGTGCTTGTTGCTGGTTGGCGGCGCCGCGGCGCGCTGGCGCGCTGTGGCGCTCGCCGTGCCGCTGGCGGTCGCGCTCGCGCTCGCTTGGCAGCAGCACATCGCGAGCGTGAGCTCGTCCTACCCCTAGCCTCCCAACTGCCGTGCGGCAGCGCGCGCCGCACGCGAGATTCACGGCCGCCGAGACGCTGAGTCTCGCTCGTGGCGGCTGGGCTCCCGCGGGCGGCTGCTCCTCGTACTTTGGCCCATCGTGCTCCGCGGGAGATCTCCCACGGTCTCTTGCCCGGCCTCCCGGGTTTGTGGATCCGGCACTCTCCCGTTTCCCGCGAGAGTCGCTGCGCAACCTCGGCCGCACGGGGTCATGCATGCACAACGGCCTCTTCGAACTCGAGGGCGTGATCCTCATGCACTCGGTAGGCATGCCGCGCAGCGAGCCGAGCGAGGCGCAGAAGGACGAGTTGCTCTGCCCGCGCAATTCGCCGTTCGTCGAGCGCCTCGACCCGGACGCGCAGGGAAAGGACGACCTCGGCGCCTTCCTGCGCGCGCTCACCGAGCACAAGTACCGCATTCGCGCTCCTGTGTCGCCACCGATCAGCGACGCCTGAAGCTCTCCAATGTCGTTCAGGGTGCGAAGCGATGCACGCCGCCGTGGTCGGCGGCGATCCACTTCGGGAGCGGGTTGTCCTCGCCGACGGCGATGCAGTGGATGCGGACCTTGCGCGAGCGGTTCCAGCGCACGAGCTCCTCGCGGATGGCGATGGCCTCGGTCTCGGTGCCGATCGTCGGCGTGCCGTCTGTCATGAAGCAGATCGTGTCGACATCGGGGTCGGCGAACGCGAAGGCGAGCGCGTCGTAGATGTTGGTGCTGCCGGCGAGCGCGAGCCTGCCGATCCACTCGCGGGCCATGGCGCGCGCCTCGTCGTCGCGCTTCTTCGCCGTCGCGGCCAGTTCGCCCTGCTCGTCACGGCGCACCTTGCGGCCGCCGTTGAAGTCCGCGAGGGTGTCGAGCCACGGATGAACGGTGTCGCCGAAGCCGACGATGTTGAACCACGAGCCAGCGGGCAGGGCGTCGACGAGTCCGAGCATCTCGCGCCGCGCGACATCGATGCGCTTCAACTTCTCGTCACCCGGCGACTTGGAGAGTGCGCCCATCGAGCCGGAGAGATCGACGACATAGGTCGTGCGCGCCGACGCGATGTCGACGCCGTAAAAGCGCCCGGCCTTCGAGCGGCGCTCGGCGGTGCCGCCCCCGGAGGACTTGCCGACGATGTCGCCGGGTTGCCAGTCGCGGCCGGCGGTGTCGCGCCACTTCCCCCACGCGGCGTGCGTGAGGTAGCGCTGGATGCCGGTCAGGCGCCCGAGCGCGTCGAGCAGGTCGCCGTGGACGCGCGAGCCATCCGTCTCGGCGGCGAGGCGTGCGATCAGGAGGTCGAGGCGGCCGGGCGTGATGCTGCGCTCCAGCCACTCGATCCCGAGCACGCGCACGGACCAGCTGGCATCGGCGAGTGCACGCGCTGCGAGCTCGGGCGCGTGGGGGCCCTCGACGGCGAGCAGCTCGGCGATCGCAGCGCGCTTGCGCACGCCGTCTTTCTCGCGCGACCACTCGAGCAGGCGCGCCTGCCATTCGGGCCACTGCGGGGTGCCGCGGCACAGCGCGCTCGCGGCGACGAGCGCCGTCTCGACGAGCTCCGCGTCCTTGTTGCGCGCCGCGATGGCCGCGAGCTCCTCGAAGGCGCTCGTGACCTTCTGGCGCGCGAGGAGCTCCGCTGCCTCGCAGCGCACGCGTGGATCCTCGTAGCCGAGCGAGCGCAGGGCGGCGTCCGCCGCCTTGAAGGGCAGGCCGCGCGCCGCGCGCAGGTAGTGCAGGCGCTCGAGCGTCTCGCCGCGGCCGATGCCGGCGGCCACATACTTCGCCGTCGCCTCGTCGCCGCACTTGGCGATCGCCTCCGCGCCGACGCGCCGCAGCCAGGCGGGGAAGCTGCGCTCGAGGATCACGCGGTCGAGCTCGACGGCGGCCTGCGCGCAGCGCCCCTCGGCCTTGGCGCGGTCCATGAACTCGCGCAGCGCCTCGGCGCGCGCGTTGCCGCTCTGCTTGCCGTCGGCGACGATCGCGAGCTCGCTCGCCTTGGGCGGGGCTTGGGGCGCGGCCGGTGCGGGGGCGAGGGCGAAGATCAGCACCGCGATGGGGGGCAGCGGGGCGAGCATGCCCCGATTCTAGGCGCTCGCGGGGCGCGGCGGGACGGCCCCGTGTCGAGACAGGCACGCAGGTGCGCGCCCGCAGAGGCCGAAGTCTCCGCGGTCCGTGCCGGACGGGGACGCAGGCGGCGGGCGGACGGTTGATCGACCTCGGACGATCGGGGAGACTCCCGCTCTTTCCCGTCACTTCCGACCACCTCTCGAGAGTCTCCCGCGATGTCGTATGAACAGCAGCTCACCAAGGTCGTCTCTCAGGATGGCTTTCTCGCCGCGCTCGACCAGTCCGGCGGCAGCACGCCCAAGGCGCTCAAGCTCTACGGCGTGCCCGAGAGCGCCTACTCGGGCGAAGAGGCGATGTACACCAAGGTGCACGAGATGCGCACGCGCATCGTGACCTCGCCGTCCTTCAACGGCGATCGCATCCTCGGCGCGATCCTGTTCGAGAACACCATGGACCGCCAAGTGCGCGGCAAGGGCTCGGCCCAGTACCTGTGGGAAGAAAAGCGCGTCGTGCCGTTCCTGAAGGTCGACAAGGGCCTCGCGGCGGAGGCCGACGGCGTGCAGTTGATGAAGGACATGCCCGGGCTCGAGAAGCTGCTCGAGCGCGCCGCGAAGAACATGGTCTTCGGCACCAAGATGCGTTCGGTGATCAAGCAGGCCAACGAGGCGGGCATCGAGCAGGTCGTGGCCCAGCAGTTCGAGGTCGGCAAGCGCATCTGCGCGGCTGGGCTCGTGCCGATCATCGAGCCCGAGGTCGACATCGACTGCCCGGACAAGCTGGCCGCCGAGGACATGCTCGAGCAGGCGCTGTGCGCGCACTTGGACGAGCTCGGTTCCGACGCGACGGTGATGCTCAAGCTGACCTTGCCGGAGATCGACGACTCCTACGCGCGCCTGATCGAGCATCCCAACGTGGCGCGCGTGGTGGCGCTCTCGGGCGGCTACTCGCGCGTGCGCAGCAACCAGAAGCTCGCCCGCAATCACGGCATGATCGCGAGCTTCAGCCGCGCGCTCACCGAGGGCCTCTCGGCCCAGCAGTCGGACGCCGAGTTCAACGCGGCCCTCGACGACGCGATCCAGTCGATCTTCGAGGCCTCGCGCACCTAGGCGTTGGCCATCTCGACCCCGAGGGCGGCCCGGCGCGCTGCGGTTGTCTCGTGACAAACGGGGGGGGCACGTGCCGTGATGTGAAGTTGCCGCGCGGGGAGGAACCGCCACAAGGTCCAACCCGTCCTATGCTCTCCGGGCGCGTTCTACGAAGCTCTCGCCGCCGGAAGCGTCCGCACATCGGCGCGTTGCCCTAGGCCGGGCCGTCGCCGAGACTCCGATCGCACCTCCACGCGCTCGTGTCCCCCCCCTCACCTGCCTGACCACCATGCAGACCCAGCAGACCCCGGCTGAACTCGACCACGTGCTCCATCCCGAGCGGCGGCGGGCGAACAGGTCGGCGCCGATTTTCGTGCTCGGGAGCGTGCGCTCCGGCACGAGCGCCATGGGGTACGCGCTCACCCGCGGAGCTGGCATCCCGGGCCACGACGAAGGGCATGTCAGCACCCTGCTGCAGGCGATGCTCAACGCGGCCGACTTGGTGGCGAGCAACTTCCCCGAAAGCGGCGGCCGCTACCTGCTCGACCAGTTCGACACGCCCGCGCTGCGGACGCATGTGATCAACTACTTTCAGGCGTTCTTCGAGCAGCGCTACCCCGACGGACGCTGGTGCGACAAGTCGCCGAGCGACTTCGAGGGCGCTCCCGCGGTGCGCGTCGCGCCGCTCCTGCTCGAGATGTTCCCCAACGCGCGCTTCATCTACTGCCAGCGCCGCGGCATCGAGAACGTGCTCTCGCGCGTGACGAAGTTCCCGCAGACGCCGTTCTGGTACCACTGCCGCAGCTGGGCGACCACGATCCTTGCGTGGCACGAGGTGCGTGCCCAGCTCGGCGACCGCTGGATCGAGGTGCGACAGGAGCAGATGGCGCTCGAGCCCGAAAAGGTCTCCGACCAACTGGCGGCATTCCTCGGCCTGAGCGCCGAGCAGCGCGACGGCGTGCTGCGGACCTTCCTGAAGGACCGGCCGGAGCAGTCCCGGCCCGCGGACGAGGGACACGAGCTCAGCATGAAGGAGGCGGGCTGGGATTCCCAGATGCAAGGCATGTTCCTGAGCGAGTGCGCGACCGCGATGGCGCTCGCGGGCTACTCCATCGACGGCAGCCCGCCGTCGGCCGAGCACGGGCTCCGGCTGTTCTGGTCGACTTCCGCGGGCGCGCAGGGCTCTTCGCTCAAGGGGCTCCCACGCGAGGCCCACTTCGCCCGCAGTCGCGACGAGTTCACCCTCGGACCCAGCCTCGAGAGCACTCGCGGCGTCCTGCGCTACCACGACTTCCGACTGGCCGGTCGCCGACACTTCCGTTCGCGCGTGCTGCTCGAGGGGCCCGCGGACCTCGACGTCGAATTCGGGATCGAGATCCACAACGGCGTCGGCCAGCGCATCCTGCACGCCAAGACCACCGCTCGTTCCCAGCAGGGGCCTGTCGCGCTCGAGTGCTCACTGCCCGCGGGCGACCTTGGAGTCTGCAGCGTGAGCCTCTACACCGAGGTCGTCCGAGGCCGTCCAGACGCCACCCACGCCGCGGTCTGGCGGACGCCCGCCTTCTACGTCTGAGCGAGTCCTGCCGTACGCTGTCGCGCGACGAGCGCTCGAGCCTCCTCACTCCGACCCTTTCATGCGCATCCTCCATGTCACCAACGAGTTCTCGCCCCACGGCCACGGCGGTGTGGCCGAGCATGTGTGGGCCATCGCGCGCGCGCAGTCGCAGCGCCACGACGTCGCGATCTTCACGCGCTTCGGCGATCCGTCGCTGCCGGATGGCCACGTGTACACCGAGCGCCGCGGCCGCGTGACGATCCGCTTCTTCAACCGCGGTGCGCTCGAGTGGACGCCGTTCGAGCGCTCCTACGTGCACCACGATGTCGAGGCCGAGTTCAAGCTGTTCTTGGGCGAGCTGCGCTCCGACGTCGTGCACTTCCACGATCTTGAGACGCTCGGCATCGGCCTGCTCGAGATCGTGCGCTCGCTCAACATCAAGTCGGTGATGACGGCGCGCGACTTCTGGCCGATGTGCCCGCTCAAGCACCGCGTGTGCCGCACGGATGGCAGCACATGCGACACGATCGACCTCGCGAAGTGCGGACCGTGCCTGCACGGCGAGCACTGGAATGAGCTGCGCGACGCGGAGGTCGCGGAGCACGAGGCGCGTCGCCCCGCTCCGCCGGAGACGTTCTCGCAGTCGTGGAAGCGGCTCTACCGGCAACGCTACGACGCCACGCGCGGCGTCAAGGGCCGTCGTCCGTTGGCGGCGGTTCACGCGACGCACACCGCGCTGCGCGAAGCGAAGTGGAAGGCGCAGGAGCAGTTCCACGAGCAGTTCGGCGACTCGATCGAGCGCCGCATGGATCGCTTCACGCGCCACATGCGCGACCTCGACCTCCTGCTCGCGCCCAGTGAGTTCGTCCGCGACCAGTACATCGCCCGTTTCGGCCTCTCGCCCGCGAAGGCGCTGTTCAGCGCCGCGAGCATCGACGTCGGTGCCGTGCGCGTCGCCGCGCGCACGCCTTCCAAGTCGTTGCGCGTCGGCTTCTGCGGCAGCGCGTCGCGCGCCGACGGCCTGCGCGTGCTCGTCGATGCTTTCCTCGAGGCCGCCGAGCAGTCGCAAGTGCTCGAGCTGCACGTGCACGTCCGCTGCGCGGACGTCGATCGAGGCGAGCTCGAAGCCCTGCGCGAGCGCGTGCTCGCAAGCCCCGTGGCCGTGCGCGTGCACTGGCACGAGGACTACGAGTTCGGCCGGTTCGACGCGGCCTGTGCAGCGCTCGACCTGCTGGTCGTGCCCACGCTCGGGCTGGGCAACCCGTCCTTCGAGCTCGAGCGCGCGAGCTTGCACGGACTTCCCGTGCTGGCCTCGGACAGCGCTGGAAACGCCGAGTTCTGCGGGGCGCACCGGATCGGGCGGACCTTCGCCCGCGGCGCTGCCCACGAGCTCGCCACGGAGCTGCTCTCGCTCGCGATCGATCCGGCGGCGCTCGCGGCGCTCGCGAGCGAGCCTCCGGCGATCAAGTCGCCCGAGTACGAGGGCGCGCTGCTGGCGCTGACGTACCACCAACTCCTCTACGGCACGTTTCAGGCGCCGACCGCGGCCGAACAGGCGGCCGCGCGCTCGGGCGAGCCCGAGCCGCAGGCCTGATCATGCGCCGCGCGTCGCGGCCGACTGCGTCGGCGTCGGAAATGTCGCGTCGGAGTTGTGGAAGGTGTGGCAGCGCTCGCGCATGAGGAGGCACGCGTGCCAGGCATCGTGCTTGGCGAGCGACCAGCGCAGCATGAGCTCGCCCTCTAGCCCGTCATTGGCAACCTCGCCCACCATGCGCGTCGAGGGTCCCTTGCGCAGTTCGAGCATGCGCTGGAGCTCCTCGCGCACGATGCTGCCCGTGTTGACGAAGCCGTGGTTCGCGATGGCGTAGGCCTTCGCGCGCGCCTTGATCGCGTCGAGCTTCTGCGGCTCGCGCGCTCGGGTCTCGACCAGCCAACGCAGGGCCGACTCGATGTCGGCCACGTCCTCGGGTTCGACCAGCTTGCCGCGCACGCCGTCGATCACGACCTCGGGGATACCATGCACGCGCGACGAGATCACGAATGTCTCGAGCAGCATCGACTCGATGTTGACGAGCGGCGAGCACTCGTTCGTCGAAACGAGCACCTGACAGTCGGCCGCGACCATGATGGGGAAGCCGCTCGGGCGGGGACCCGTGATGTGCACTTGGCCCACGAACTCCGGCTCGATCGCTGTGAGGATCTCGGAGTGGAAGCTCTTTGGCCCGAGGTTGTCCGGGTCGAGGCGTCCGACGAGCGCGAGGTGATGCTTGCCGCGCTCCGCTTCGGGGAGCGAGCGCAGGAGGTTCTGGAAGGCCTCGACGAGGCGTTTTTGGTTCTTGCGGCGCTCGAGGCTGCCGACGCAGGCGAACAGCACGCCGTCGTCGGGAATCTCGAACTCCGCGCGCAGCTCCGCGCGCTCGGCGCGCAGGCGCTCGCCCTCGCGCAGGATCGCGTCGATGTCGAAGCCGTAGGGCACCATGCCCACACGGCCCTCGATCGGCGGGCAGAAGAGCTCGATCTGGCGCACCGTGTCGTGAGACGCGGTGAGCACGCGATCGGAGTTGTGCAGCGCGTAGCGATGGATCGCTTCGAGCGCGCTCTGGCTGAACAGGTGGCCGTCGCGCTTTGCCATGTTGATCCCGTCGTGGAACCACCACACCACCGGAATGCCCTTCCAGCGCAGCAGAGGCGCATGGGCGTACACCGGCGAGGCGTTCAGGAACACGATTTCCGGATCGATGGCATCGTAGGCGGCGAGGATCTCGCCGTAGTGGGGGAAGTCGTCTTGGAAGTGGGCCTTTCGGAAGCGCTCCACGCCAACCTCCTCGACGAACAGCTCTTCCATCGGGCCATCGCCGATGCCGAGCACCCAGGGTTCGAAGCTCGTGCCGAGCTCGCGCATGCCGCGCAGCGCCCACAGCATCGCGGTCGGAGCGCCGGTCTTGGAGAGCTCGTGCGAAACGAACAGCACGCGCGGCTTGCGCCCGGGATTGGCGAGCGTGGGACGCGTGCGCGTCGACTTGAACTCGGCGCCCGGCGTGCGGAGGCAGCGCTGCCAGGTGCGTTCCTGCACCGTGAGCGCCTCGGCCTCGATGTCTCCGCTCGCGATCGTCCGCCACAGCTCGAGCTCGGCGCACACCTGCCAGTAGGTCGACACGCCCCACGGCGGCTGCGGCGTGTGGTCGGGGACCTTGTCCGCCAGCACGAGCAGGTGGTGCAGATCGACCGAGGCGAGATCGCCGGCGATGTAGCTCGTCATCCACGCGAGGTTCTCCTCCGTCGCGACGCGCACCGGGCGCTCGACGCCGAGGCCGAGCACGAGATGCGCATGAAACGGTGCCGCGACGCGCGGATCGCGCCAGTCGCCGAGTCGCGCGCGCTCAAGGTCCTCGCGGCGCAGCGCGAGGATCACGCGCAGCCCGAGCAGGCGCGCTCCCAACACGGCCTCGGGGCACACGAGTCCGGCGAACAGCACCACGCGCGCGCCGAGCTCGATGATCTCGCGCAGCACGGGCTCGGCGGCGGAGCCCGCATCGATCTGGAGCGTGCGAAACGGGTGGCCGCGGGGCGGCGTCGCGTGCCAGCGCTCGAGGTCGCGTCGGGACAGCAGCGGCGGGAGGTCTCCCGCGAGGACGAATGTGTTGTTCTGGGGGGCCATGGAGCTTTTGGGCGACCGATGGGGGGCGCACGGGTCGGTCTGCTTCGGCAAGCGCGGGCGCCGGTTCTTGAGGAGCGCGGGAATCCGCGCTCGCCAAGTCGGCTCCGGCCTGACTCAAGCATCGGGAGTCTAGCGCGCACTTTCCCCGCGGTCGGCTAGAACCGACTTGCGTTGCGTCAACACTGAAGTAACTTCCTTGCCGTACCCCTGCTTACGGCGCCGCTCGCGCCCTGCACATCACGAGTACGCGTGCTCGGCGAGTTCTGGGAGCGCAGCGCGGTGGCGTGCGATCTCTGCCGAGTGACCGTGCTCCTCGCCGTGGCGCTCGAGGTGCTCCTTGTGATGCGCCAGCTCGCCGAGGGACTGGTAGAACGCGCGCACGGCCCGAAAGCGCCCCCGCCCGATCGCTCCGAGATGCACGCTCAACTGCGTGAACGAGATGGCCTGCGCGTAGTGCGCGGTCGTGATGCGGCCGTCCGCGAGCTCGCCCGCGAGCTGCCGTCGTAGGATGTCGCGCTCGCGCCAAATCATCCAGCCGATGAATCCCGTCATGCACGCGTAGCCGACCCAGTCGATCGCGAGACCGAGCGCGAAGCCCTCGATGCCACCTACGAGCATGGCGAAGCCGTTGTGAAGGGCGTGGGTCCCGATGGCGAGCGCGAAGCCCGCAAGCGGCGCGAGCCAGCGGTGCAGCGGCTTGCGCGTCGTGCGCGCGATCGCGAGGCCGATGCCGATGAAGGCGGTGAAGAACGGGTGCATCCAGCCGACGAGCACGATGCGGATGAACGCCACCGACAGCAGTCCTTCGAGCCCCGCCGCGCCGTAGCCGTCGCGGTAGATGTAGAGCGAGTTCTCGACGGCCGCGAAGCCCGTGGCCGTGATGCCCGCATAGGTGATGCCGTCGACCACCGAGTCGAACTCGCGGCGAAAGCACGCGAAGACCAGCAGCACCGCGAGTCCCTTCAGCATCTCCTCGACGAGCGGTGCCACCAGCGTGGTCGTTCCGACGAGCGCTGCTTCTTCCGAGCCCGTCGCGGCGAGCAGGCCGATGCCGAGCAGCGTGTTGATCACGAAGGCGCCTCCGCACGCGATCACCGCGCCCCACAGGAACGAGCCCGCCAGCATCCAGCGCGGCTCCGGCTCGTAGCGGTCGAGCCAGCGGATGAAGAACGCGAAGCCAATCATCGGCCCGAACCCGAGCACGAGTGCGAGCGCGAACGGCATGGTGGGGAGCATAGCGATAAAAAAGGCGCAAAGCGCGCGACGCCGCCCGGGGTTGCCCGGACGGCGTCGCATAAATAACTCTTCAGAGTTCTTGGCTTAGTTACCGATGATTTCGTGCGCTCCCATGTCGCAGCGCGAACCATCCGGATCCAGCTCGCCCGGAGCCCCACTGTCCACGGCGGGCGAGCCGCTCTGGACATTGTGGTTGCCGGTCGCGGCATTGACGAACAGCGGATTCACGCGCAGGTAGGTCTGCGAAGAGAAGCCGCCCCAGTCGATGATCGAAAACTGGATCGAGCCCGGCAGTGACTCCTGGATGTTGGAGGCCACGGCGTCGCCCTGACCCGAGCCCCAGATGATGCTGTTCTTGATGTCGAGGTTTACCGAGTTCATCAGGAAGAGATCGGCGCCCGAGTTCGTAGCCAGCGTCGCGTGGTTGAGCTTGAGCCAGCCGCCGTCCACGAACAGGCCGCCCACGCCACCATTCTGCACGGTGTTGTTGGTGACCTTAATACCCTTGGCGTCGACATTAACGGAGTTGATCACGAGCATGCCGCCGACCTGCTGTTGGGCTGAGTTGAAGCTCACCGTCAGGTCGTAGATGTTCGCGCTACCGCCGTTCAGGAACAGGCCACCGGCGCGCTGCCCGGCGCTGTTGTGCAGGATCTCGACGCCATCGACCGCGAGTTGGGCCGAGTTCATCACGACCACGCCGCCACCTTCACCGTTGGTGCTGTTGTGCCGCACGATCGTATCCGTGAGCGACAAGCTGCCGCCTTCGATCAGGAGGCCGCCAGCTTGTTGCTGACCGATATTGCGCTCGATCACGGTGTCGACCACGACCAAGTGCGAGCTGTTGCGCACGAAGATGCCGCCGCCCCGCTGACCGCTGCTATCGGAGATCACACACTCTTCGACCGTGGCGCTCGTGCTATCCGAGACGAACAGCGCACCAGCCTGCGAGTTCTGGCCACCGCCGTTGACGAGGCTCAGACCTCGCAGCACAGTGCCGTGAGTCGCGGCCCCGAAGATGGTCACGCAGGAACCGGACATTCCGCCATTGATCGTGGCGCCGTAGCCTTCGATCGTGACATGGCGACCTTGCACGAGGGCATTCTCGTAGTAGGTGCCCGGAGCGACATGAATCACGGCGCCGTCCGGAGCACAGCTGAGGGCGTCGGTCACGCGCAGGAAGGGCCTCGAGCTGCTACCGTTGCGGAACTGAGCAGAGGAGCTCGCGTCCACGAAGATGTGGCCGTCTTGCGATGTCTTGTCGACGACCTGGATCGTCACATCCGCGACGGTCAGGCCGTCATAGCGCGGATCCGAGCTCTGGGTGTTGGACGTGATAAGAGTAACCGTCGTCGTGCCGTCGATTACACCGTCCTTGACGCCCTTGACCTTGATCTCATGCGGATGGAACCAGTCACTCGTCGTGAACACGAGTTGCGACTGCACGATCTCGATCTCGTTCGGATCGCTGACCGAGAGGTCGATCGTGACCGTGCTGGTCGGCCGGTTCGTCAGGTAAATTAAGACCGAGCGCGAGGAGTCGGAGGGTTTCGCCAAGGGGCCGCAACCTTCCAGTGCATCCTCTTCGACGCGCACGATGGGATCGTGCGTGACGTTGACACCGCCCGCCAGCAAGTCCGCGAAGGGGCGGAACGCCGGACCACCGGCCGCACCTGTCTGGGGCAGCTCGTTGATCGTCGGGACCGCCTCGCCGTTGCCGTTGTCGACCACGAACAGCTCGTTGCCGTCGTAGCCGTCCTTCAGCGGGAGCGAAGGTGTGCAGAACACGCCCGAGCGCGTCGCCACGCGCGGGTCTAGCAACGCCTCGGCGAGGAAGGCCGTCAGCGCCGCCTGCTTCGAGGCCTTATTGCGGATTTGGCCCACGCCATCGACGTCCGCGTCGAGGTCCTGGGCGTTGATCTCCGCGAAGTCCGAACCGCGGGCGTAGAACTGGATCACTTGTTCCAGCGTGCCGGCGCCCCCGTTGTGGAAGTAGGGACCCGTCAGAGCGATGTTACGCAAGGACGGAGTCTTGAAGGTGCCATTCACGATCGCGTAGGCGCTCGGGCTCACTCCGCCATTGGGCATCCACTGAGCAACCGTCGGGTCACCCTGCTGCAGTCGCTTGGAGATCGAGAGCGGCCCGAAGGGACCGTCAGCGCCCCCTCCGATGTCCTCGAGTGTGGGGCGCGCGCCGAGGTTGTAGTAGCCGACATCGTAGATGCCGTCCGGTTGTGCGGTGCCCATATTGAGCGCCCCGATCTGCGTGCCGTTCACCACCACCGGGTAGAGGCCGGCGGGAAGCGGGTGAGCGTTGCCCCACTCCATGAGGACCGTGAGATCGACATGGCACAGGCCCGAGGGGAGCGACGTGCCGTGACTCACAACTGCCACTGCCGCTTCAAAAGTCGACTCGACGCCGGGGGGAATGACCGGCGCAGCCGGACCGGGCTGCAGGATGACCTCGAGATCCTCGGGATTGCAATTCGCGCTCGAACCAGGAATGTTGCCGAACGCAACGATTTGACCGCCAGGGGTGAGAATCTGAATTTGCGAGCCGCGCGGGTCAAACGACAGCAGATTGAGCGAGAAGTCGGGGAACGTGGTGAACAGGAGCTCGTCGAATGCCTGCGAGCCGACGGTCGCCATGAATTCGACGATGCCCTCTTGCGCGATCTGCGACCAGGTCGCTCCCGCGAACTCGGAGCCCGCGTGGCACGCCGAGCAGCCAGCGCCACCGGAGTTGAAGATATTCATGCCCTCGAGCTGCTGGCTCGTCATCGCGGAGGAGTCACCCGACACATAGCGGTCGAAGGGCGCCTGGTCGGACACGAGCTGCGACTCGTAGCACAGGATCGCGATGCCCCAGTAGAGCGAGAAGTTCCGCTCCATTTGGGTGAAGCCGTCGGAAAAGACCATAGCGCCGCCGGCGTGCCACCGAGGGTGGAACGCGGCAGCGATCATGGTGGCGTAGGTCGTGTTAGCCGTCATGCCCTTGGCCGGATGGACGCTGAACTGGCCGAGGTGCACGTCCGTCGGATCGATGAACTGATCGCGCAACGGCATCGCGCCGAGCATCTTGCGACCGACAAGAGGCCAAGACCTGCCCGCCCAGCTCATCTCGACTGAGGAGAGCACCGGGCCGACGGCTTGACTCGCGAGCGCGGCCTTGTCGAGCAGGATCCGCTTTTCCGCGAGAGTGCCGTTCGAGAACTCGAGAACTTTCGCGCTTGTATCGAGGTCGCCCCAGATGTTCACGCCGTTGAACTTCTCCTGTGCACGGCCGTCCCAGAAGCTGCGCACGTTGAAGACGGAGTTGATCACGGTGGGGCTGTTGCGCCCCGTGACTTGAGCGACGTTGAGGCCGGTCACGCTGAACACCGGATCCGGTATGACGGCGCCTCTGTCCGGGGTCAACGCGTTCGTGGTTACGCTCGTGAAGTTCCGGTTCGTGACGCCGGCAGACCCCAGTCGGTCGTTGATGCTGCGGATGAGCGGCGTGTCGTGGTCGTTCGGGTCCGCTCGTTCGTTGAACGGGAAGTCGCCCGACTTGACTGTGTAGTTCACGCCGCCACCGCCCGTCTGGAGCGTCGCGAACGCGGTGTCATGACCGGGATGGAGCTGGTTCTTGGCACGCGCATCCGCACCCGCGTGCCAGTGGCACGACGCGCATGCGGTCAGGTTGTCCGAGCCGACCTGCACGTCCCAGAAGAATGCCTTGCCGAGCCGCACGGCCGCGTCGAAGTCGGACACGAAGTCCATCAGGTTCGACGGGAGCGGCACGTTGGTCGCGCTGAGAGCGCCGGGGAGCTTCGTCTTGCGCGCCGTGGGGGCCGGTGCGGCTCCGCCGCCGACGCGACCACCCGCATTCCTTGTGTTGCCGACATTGCCCGCGCCGAGGTTGCGCTGCTGGGCATCGGAGAGCGGGGCGACGAGGAGCGCGGCCGCGAGCACGGCGGCGGCGCGTCGCAGACCGGAGTTCGAAGCGACTTCGCGCAGGCGTAGGGACTTGAGTTGGCGGTGGACATAGTCACGGAACATGAGGGCATCCTTGATTGGTTGGGAGTCGGAGATGGCACCCCACGCATGTGCGAGAGGATGCAGACGAACGCTACCCCAGTGGTGTCTCTAAGGCGGCGCGCGCGTGACGAAGAGGCGGAATTCGCGCATGACTCTCTCTCGCACATGGAAATTCCTTCCCGAGGGCGAAGTTCTTTCCATGACACGCGGCACGGCTCGACCGCAACGACTCGCTCCAAGCGCAGCGCCCCCGCGGATGCGCGGGCATCCGCGGGGGCGCTGCAAGAAACGTGGAGCTGCGAGTTACTGGCGCAGCGCGCGGCGTGCGACCTCGCTCGAGCGCTCCGGGATCAGGCCCGAGTAGAGCGCGTCGGCGCGGCGGTACTCGCCGAGCTCGTGCAGGGCGTCGGCCAGAGTGAGACGCACCTCGCGATCCTCGGGGCGCAGCTCCAGCGCGCGCTCGAGGAACTGCACCGAGTCCGCGCTGTTGCGCGTCTTGCGCAGCGCCGTGCCCAGGCTGATCAGGAAGTCCGCGTTCGAGGACTCCGTCTCGGTCGCGCGCGCCCCGATGCGCCGCACGCTGTGCGCCGCGCGCGCGTCGAGGCCCGAGGCACCGTTGACGGCATCGAGGTAGCCCTTGACCACGGCCTCGTCGATCGAGCCTTCGTCGACGAGCTGCTGGAATGCGATCAGCGCCCCGTCCTTGTCGCCAGACCACAGGAGCGTGGTCGCGAGACGCGCACGCAGCTCGCTGTCCTTCGGGGCCGCGGCGAGCAGCGCTTGGTATTGGTGCACGGCGCCCTTGAAGTTGCGGTTCCAGGTGAGGATCTCGGGCAAGAGGCGCTCGAGTTCCGCATCGCCGGGGGCGAGCTTCATCAGTGTGCGGCAGTCCTTCTCCGCGGCGGAGAAGTCTTGGCGCGCGCAGTGGATGTGGATGATCTCCAGACGCGTCTTGCGGTCGAGGGGCAGGCCCTGGAGCGTCTTCAGCGCATCCTCGTAGCGTCCGAGGCCCGAGAGCAGGCCGGCGTACTCGCGTCGCGCGTCGAGCGCCTCGGGGTACGACGGCAGGAGCCGTGCGTAGACCTCGCAGGCCTCGAAGCGGCGATTGGCCGCGATCAGGTTGTGCGCGAAGAGCATCTCGGCCTCAAGACGCACCTTCGGCCCGGCGCTGTGCAGGTCGAGCAGCTCGCGCAGGTTCGACATCTCCTCGCGCGCGAGCTCGTGCTCGCCGCACATCGAGTACGCGAAGCACAGCGCCATCGACATGTCGATCGAGTTGGGATCGAGCTCGACGAGCTTGCGGCACACATTGGTGAGCTCGGGCCAGAGCTTCGTGCGCTCGAGGCTGTCCTTCAGGAGCAGCAGGCGGAAGCGGTCGGCTTGTGGGCTCGAGATCGTCTCTTGGTAGATGCGCATCAGCTCGGGCTTGTCCGAGCGCGCCAGCGTGTCCTTCAAGTGCGAGCGCAGCGCCATTTCGTCCGCGTAGGTCGCGCGGAAGATGCCGTAGAAGATCGGCGCGATGGCGAGGGCCGCGAAGGAGGCCGCGAACATCGGCGCGAGCACCGGGCGCTTGCGCAGCTTCGCGTCGAAGCTCAGCGCAGGCGCGATCACATCGCGCTCATTTTGCGAGATCAACGACTGGATCAAGCTGCGGCCCGAGCCCTCGAAGCGGCTGAACTGCAGCGCCGTCTCCCACAGGTCGCGGTTGCCCGCGAGCAACTGCTCGGAGCGCAGCACGCTCGCCTTGCCGCGAATCAGGCCGATCGGCGAGGGCAGCTCGATGTCGAGCGTCTCGCCCGCTTCGCGTTGCGTCGGCAGGATGCAGCGCAGGCCGCCGGTGCACAGGTCGCGCGACACCGTGTGCATCGGCTTCTCGCTGCCCTCGGCCGAGAGCACGACGGGCAGGATGAACTCGGGGCGGTCGCTCTCGCGCTTCGCGCCGCCGAACCAGCGCCGCGTGGGCTGGGCCGACTCGCCGCGCTCGAACTCCGCGAACCACATCGGCACGGCGTATTCGTTGCACACGCGCATCAGCGCGTCGCGGTCGTGCACCTCGATATCCGCGATCTCGATGCCGTAGCGCCAGCAGCGGGCCCCCACCGCGCCGTCGGCGTTCGCGCGCGCTTCCGACGAGCGCAGCTTGCCGCGGAAACGCACCAGATTGCCGTTGGCGTGCAGCTCGAAGCCGCCTTCGCTGGCGATCGGGATCTCGTCGTAGGCCAGCAGGCCGAAGCCCTGCTCGGTGAGGTCGGTCGTGACTCCCAGGCCCGAGCGGCGCGCGCCCTCGGCGTCGAGCCACTCGTAGCGCATCGGCAGGTTGATCAGGTGTCGGTAGTTGAAGCGGCGGCTCGCCGGTGTCATCGCGCGGCGCACATAGTCGAGCGCGATCTTCATGTGGAACAGCACCAGACCGCTGGAAATGCCCAAGCCCAGATAATCGATCGAGTCCTTGAAGAACAGCTGCATCGACCAGCCCCAGACCAGCGCCACGACGCTCAGGGCGATCAGCACCAGCTGCGGGCCGACGAGCGGGAGCATGCTCGCCTTCTGGCGACCGCGCTTGGCGGTCACGACGAACTTGGACTTCTTGCGGCCGAACACGGCGCGCCACAGGCTGCGCGCCTGCGTCCAGAAGCTCGCCATGTTGAAGAACTCAACATTGCCCATCGAGGCGCAGTTATCGGTGACGGCGCGCATCGTGTAGACGATCGAGAGCATGTAGGCGGCGAAGATGGCGCCCATGGTCCAAGTGAACTCGCGCACCGGCGCGACGCCCGTGAACAGCATCATGATCGGCGTGGCGTAGATCGCCATCTTGGGCAGACCGCCGGTCCAGTGGATGATCGAGGCGAAGTACGACAGACGCTGCGTGAGCGTGAGGCCCGGCATCGTCAGCGGGTTGTCGTAGGCGAGGATCGACAGGTTGCCCTCACCCCAGCGCAGGCGCTGGCTGTGGAAGGTGCTGACATCGCTCGCGCCCTGACCGGCGATCATGCGCTCGGACACATAGATCGACCTCCAGCCGCGGGCCGCGATGCGCATGCCCGTGTGCATGTCCTCGGTGATGGTCTGGACGGCGATGTAGCCGACCTCCGCCAGCGCTTTGCGGCGGAACATGGCCGCTGAACCCGCGAAGATCACCGAGTTGAGGCGGTTCTTGCCGGGCTGCAGCACCTTGTAGAAGAGCTGCCCTTCGTCCCAGAAGCGCCGCTTCACATAGTCGACCATGCCTTGGAATGTGTCGAAGTTGTAGAAGGCGTGCGGCGTCTGGACCATCGCCAGACTCTCGTCGCGGAAGTAGCCGATCAGGCGCGTGATGAAGTGCCGCGACGGGACATGGTCCGCGTCGAAGATGATCAGGAACTCGCCGTCGGTCTTCTCGAGGGCGTTGTTGAGGTTGCCGGCCTTGGCGTGGAGGTTGTTCTCGCGCGTGATGTAGTGGACGCCGAGTTCGTCTGCGAGCGCCTTGATTTCCGCGCGCTTGCCGTCGTCGAGGACATACGTGCGGTGAGGGTAGTCCATCGCGAGGCACGCCTGCAGCGTGCCGCGCAGCATCTGCGCGTCCTCGTTGTAGGTCGGGACGAACACGTCCACCGTGCGGCCTTCCAAGATCGGTTGCTGGCGCGGCTCTTCGAGCTCCCACACCTGCAGGAAGAAGAGCGCCATCGAGAAGCAGCCCCACAGTTCCGCGGCGTAGAGGATCGTGGAGGCCGCGATCGCGTAAGGGCTTTCGAGGTTCAGCGTGAACAGCGCTCGATACACGAGGTACGTGAGCGCGATCGCGAGGGTCAGCAGCATCAGCGGCTGCCGGAGGCGGTTCTTGGTGGTCACGATGGTTGGTGTTTCCGCGAGATTCCCCTTGTGCAGGCGGCTCGCGGGGGTGAGCGGGCCTACGGGGAGGGTCGTTCCGTCGGCCGAAGCATCCCCCGGGATCGAGGGGCGTGTCGGGAACTGCTGCGAAACTCGTGCGAGTTCCGTCCTGCGCCGGAAAGGGCTTCCGGAAGCTCTTTCTGGTGGCGCGGAAGAGCCTCGGCCGCGCTGAGGTTCAAGTCCGGCGGCCACGCGGTCGATCCACGGAGGTCATCCCCGCTTTCTCGCGAGGCGGTCTACCCCCCGAGCCCCGACTTCTCGGAGCCCACGATGTCTATGATCGTTCCCCACCGAGCCAAGCCCGACCGTGCGCCCCTGTGCGCGTTGGCCCTGATGTGTCTGGCGAGCGCCTGCCAGCAGGACGCCGACAGCGGCTCAGCTCCGCAGCCGCCCGCCTACGCCGGCAACTGGACGCGTCCGCGTCCGACCGTCGAGGGACCCGACGCCGAGCGCGGCACGCCGGCTTCGCTCGACGACCTGAACTTGCCGTCGATTCCCGCCGTTCCGGCTCCCAATGACTCCGACCGCGCGCTGCCCGTCCCGGATCCGGGAACGGCCAGCTCGAACTCCGTTCCGTCCGCGGCGCCTTCCGGCGCAACCTCCGGCCCCGCTGCGGCCACACCTCCGCCGAGCGAGGAGCCCGGCCCGTCCTTCGACCTCGAGCGCGACATCCTGCTGCGCTCGGCCCGCAACTCGCTCAAGCTCGATCGCCGCGCAGAGGCGATGGAACAGTACGCCCGCATCATGCAGGCTTACCCGGCCGACCGGGAATCCATTTCCGAGTATGCGGGCCTCCTGCTCAGCGAGGACCGCATCGACGAGGCGCGCGCGAAGTATCTGAAGCTCGTGCAGATTGCGCCCTCCGACCTCGACGCGCGCCGCAAGCTCGCCACCTGCTGGATCATCGGCGGAAGCTACGGCGAAGCGGGCGTCCAGCTCGAGTACGTGCTGCGCCGCACGCCGAAGGACGCCGAGATCGCCGCCCTGCTCGCGATGACGCGCGCTTGGGCCCGCGACTACGAAGGCGCTCGCACGGTCTACCGCCAGCACCTGCAGACCCTCGACATGTCGCTCGAGTCGACGCGCCGCCTCGTCGCGCCCGTGCTGCTCGACATGCAGCAGCCGCTCGACGCCCTGCCGCTGATCCAGACGCTCTCCGACGAGTTCCCCAGCGAAGTCGAGTGGTCGCTGCTGCTCGTGCGCTGCCAAGCGCAGTTGGGGGACGCGGTCGAGGCCTCGCGCATCGCCGAGGGCGTGGCCGAGATCGAGTCCTCGAACCTGAAGAAGCGCCTCGAAGTCTCCGACCAGCTAGTCACGATCGGCCACCTCAAATCGGCCCGCACGCTCTACGACCAAGTGCTCGCGATCGATCCCTCCAACGAGCGCGCCAAGCTCGGCATCGCCGAGATTGCGCTCGAGGGCTACCAGTCCGGTCCCGCCCGGCGCACGCTGGCGGAGCTCGGCACGACGATGTCGGACAACCGCGCGTACCAGCGCGCGCTCGCGCGCTACCACGGCATGGTGGGGGAGTACGGGGTCGCCTCCACGCACTGGGAGCAGATCCTGCGCCGCAACCCGGCCGACTACGACTCGCGCATCGCCTACGCGGAGATGCTGCGTCAGGCGGGCGAGCTCGAGCGCGCGGTGACGCAGCTCGAGAAGGTGCCGGAGAGCTCGCCGATGAGTGCGCGCGCCCGGATCGGACTCGCGCGCGTGCTGCAGGATCAGGCGCGCTTCGAGCAAGCCGTCACGATGTGCCAGTCCCTCTACGGGAGCGCGCGTCCCGACGCCGAGGTGCTGATCCTCCTGTGCCGCAACCTGCAGAAGATCGGGAACAGCGAGCAGGCCGAGCGCCTGTGCCGCAGCTGGCTCTCCGACTGGAGCGCCGACCAGATGGCGGCGATCCAAGTGCGCATCGCGCTCGGTCGCGCGCTCTACGACCGCAACCGACCGCTCGAGGCGGTGCGCGAGATCCACGAGGCCATGAAGCACCCCTCGGGCCGCACGCCGGAAGCCGCCTACTGGCTCGGACGCTCCTACGAGCAGATCGGCAACTCGGACCGAGCCAAGGTCGCCATCACGGCGGCGCCGACGCGCCAGCTCGGCGACGATGTGCGCACATGGATCGAGCTGGGCGAGATCGGGCTCGGAGAAGGCGACTGGAAGGGCGCCAGCGAGGCGTTCAGCCATGTCCTGCGCTACGACCCCGAGAACTTGGTCGCGATGGTGCGCCTCGCGGAGGCGCAGAACATCGCGATGGTGAATGGCGAGCGCGTCGACTCGCGCCAGACGCTGGCGCGCGTGCTGGCCGTCTCGGAAGGCAACTCGCGCGCGCGGCTCGCGCTCGCGCGGCACTTCGCCCTCGCCCGCGACTACGAGGCCGCCCGCGGGCAGTACAAGCTCCTGATAGCGGCCGATCCGTCGAGCGTGCTCGCGCGCCGCGAGTATGCGCGAGCCATGTACTGGGACCACCGCTACGAGGAGGCCTTCGAGGCCTACGATCGGGTGGTCAACGCCGACCTCGGCGGCCTCGCGCCCATCGACGGCCTCGACGAGTCGACCGGCGACACCAGCGCGAGCTCGGGCCTCGACTACGAGACGGCGCTCGTCGTCGCCACCAATGTGGCGAACGAGAAGGAATCCAAGGAACTGAAGGATTACCGTCCGCGCAAGGCAGTGGACGAGTACCGCGCCCTGATCGCTGCCGAGCCGAACAACTTCGAGGCGCGCTTCGACCTCGCCCAACTCTACCACGCGCGCGGCAGGACCGCGGACGCCATCGAACAGTACGAGGAGATCATCCGCCTGAGCCCGCTGCACCGCGAGGCTCCGATCGCACTCGTGCACGCCCGCATGTCGCAGAACCCGCGCCTCCTGTCGAGCCTGCACCTCGAGGACGCCCGGGGTCGCGAGGGTCTCTACAACATGCAGACCACCGACTACGCGGTGCGCTACGAGCACCCGATCGGGGACGCGGACGAGTTCATCGGCGGCGGCTACGGCTGGCGGCGACTCGACCCCAAGGAGAACGGCGCGCCGCTGCTCGGCAATGTATTCTACATGAACGGGCGCAAGAAGCTCGGCGACAACACGGCGATCTACGCTGACCTGCAGCTCCCGAGCTGGGACGAGTCCGACCGCCTCTCGGATCGGCTGAACTACTCGATCGGCCTGACGCACGAGAACCACTCGGGACTGCGCGTCGGCGCCCGCCTGTTCGACGAGTATGTCGCCGACAACTGGAAGACGCTTGACATCGACCTGCACCGTACCGGCTTCCGCGTGGAGCTCGGCTACAAGGCCAGCCGGGCGCTGGACTACGGCCTGAGCGCCGCGCTGGCGGACTACTCGGACCAGAACACGCGCTACGAAGTCAACGCCTACGGCTCGTACCTGCTCTCGTTCAACCCGCGCCAGCTGCAGCTGCTCGCCAAGGCCGACCTGACGGGCTTCGACCAGAGCAACCCGGATGGCCCGATAGGCGACATCAACAGCCTGCCGCACCCCTACTTCGCACCGAGCGGCTACGCGATGTTCTCGGGCATCGCCGAGTGGAAGCACTGGCTCAACGAGGACTACTTCATCGGCGCCAACGACTTCTGGTACTCGGTCGGCCTGCGCGCCGCGGTCGACGACCAGTCGGAGACCTTCCAGGAGTTCTGGCTCGGTCTGCACTATGACCTGACGCGCTGGGCGCGCCTCGAGGTCCGCACCCAGGCCCTGTCCTCCTCGGTGCTCGACACGAGCGCCACGACGGCGCTCTTCCACCTGCACTGGCCCTGATCCGCCGCGCGGCGGCAGGCTCTTGCAAGCCGGGGGGGCGATGTGCCGAGATGGAGGAGTGACGCGTGAATCGCAGGACCGCCGCAGTCGCGCTCGCCTCGCTGGCGGCCGGAGCGCTGCTCACCACCTGTTCCGCCCCGCCGGAGGCTAGGGTGACGCCGCTGCGTGGCATCAATCTCGCCGGCGCAGAGTTCGGGCATGACAAGCCCGGCTTCTCGTGCGCGGAGCCCGGCGTGTACGGCAAAGACTGGACCTATCCGAGCGAGAGCACCGTGGCGTACTTCGCGCGCCACGGGCTGCGGCTCTTCCGCTTGCCATTCCGCTGGGAGCGCATCCAGCCCGCGCTCGGCTGCGACCTCGACCCCTCTGAGATGCGCCGCCTCGCGCGCTTCCTCGACCTCGCGCGTTCCTACGACTGCCGCGTGATCCTCGACCTGCACAACTACGGCCGCTACGCGCTGCCGACCTCCGGCACGACGCGCGAGTTCGTGATCGACGAGTTCTCCGGCGATCGCGCGCCGGTGACGAGCGCCGACTTCGCGCACCTCTGGCAGCGGCTCGCGGGCGCGTTCAAGGACCATCGCGCGCTGCATGGCTACGGCCTGATGAACGAGCCCCACGACATGGGGGCGAGCGACTGGAAAGCCATCTCTCAGGCGGCGGTCGACGCGATCCGCGCGTTCGATCTGGGCACGGCGATCTATGTCGCGGGACTCGAGTGGTCCACGAGCTCCCGCTGGACGGCCGTCAACGGCCCTACGGCTTGGATCCGCGACCCGTCCGGCAACACCGTCTACGAGGCGCACTGCTACTTCGACGAGGACGGCAGCGGCCGCTACCAGCAGTCAATTCAGGACGAGCTGCGCAAGGATCCGCGGCTGCTCGATCGCGGAGTCGCGCGTCTCGAGGAGTTCTCAGGGTGGTGCGAGCGCAACGGCGTGCGCGGCTTCATCGGCGAATACGGCGTTCCACGCGACGAGCCGCGCTGGCACGAGGCGCTGACGCGCTTTCTCGCGCGCGTCGACGAGCGCGGGCTCGAGAGCACCTGCTGGGCCGCGGGCGAGTGGTGGGGCGACTATCCGCTCTCGGTGCAGCCCGGTCACGCCTTCGTGACGGACTCGCCGCTCCTTCCGCGAATCAAGCGCCGCGCCCAGCCGCGCTGAGCGCGCCGCGCCTCACCGCCCCAGCGTGTCGAAATCGAGGGCGATGCGCGCGCCCGGTCGGGCGAGGACCGGCAGGCGCTGGCCGTCCTTCTCGATCCAGAAGACGCCCGGCACGAGCCGCGTGCGCAGGGGCGCGATGCTGTCGTGCGCGAATTCGATGGCCCGGCCGAGGTCGTCGCGCACCGCCACCGTGCCGGCCTCGCTAGCCCCGACTTCCAAGAGCGCCAGAGCATTCCCACCCGCCTGACGCAGGGCGACGATGTTCCAGCCGATCTCGAACTCCTTGTCGGCGCCATAGCGCGCGAGCAGCTGCCCGCTCATGTCGTCGCCGTTGGCGTTCAAGGTCGAGTATGTGATGTGGAACTCCTGCCCCCAGGCAGCAAAGGTGCCGCCGAGGATGATCTGGGTGTCGTTGACGACGCCGAGGTAGCGGCGCGTGTCGCTCGACGCGACATGGAAAATGCCGCGCAACAGGTTGCCCGACTCTTGCGCGATGTCCCAGTCGACATCGACCGCCGATCCGGCGAGCGCCTGCAGCGGACCGCTGGCGAACGACACGGTCTGCGTGACGGCCCAAGCTCCGGAGAGGTCGAACAGCGGCGGGTTGCTGATCTTGATCGCCGTGACCGCCTCGTTGGTGATGCAGGGCGGGACGCTGCTGCCCGTAGGCGGCATGTTCGTCACCATCAGCCCTCCGGTCATCGAACCCCACACGATCCAGTCGAGCGTGAGGTCGAGGTGGTACCGAATGCCGGCGCGGTCGACGAGGCCCGCCGCGTGCAGTTGCTCGCCGCGCACCGTGCCCGGAAGCTCGACGAGCTCGCCGAAGGAACCATCGCTGTCGAGGTCCACGAAGACACTCGCGCTCTGGCCGGATTGCACGATGTTGACCGTCAGTCGACGTTCGGGGACTTCCGGCTCGCACTCGCTCGAGAGAACGCGCGACTGGAGCACCCAGACGCCGCTCGCCGGTATGGGGTCGTCGGAGGTCGACGAGCCGTAGTCCTTGCTCGTGTCGCAGGAGGGCAAGAGCAGGATGGAAGCGGCGAGCGTGAGGGCAGCGCAAGTGTGGGTCATGGCTGGACCACGAAACGCAGAGCGTTCGAGAGGGAGATGTTGTCGGGAGTGGGGAAACCGGGATCACGGCTGTACCACTGGCAGTGAACGGTCGTGCCGGGGACGAGTAGGGGGCCGGGAGGCTGCGGGCCGTAGCCGCCGGCCATGTAGCGGTTGAAGTCGAACATGAGCACGCCCGTGCAGTTCGCGCCGACCGGTGAGCCGCCGGAGTGCTGGATTGGAGTGCGCACGATGGGGGCTAGCAGGCACAGCATGCCGCCGAAGAAGGGCTTCGAGGCGGTGCCGGTGATCGAGTACACCAGCATGCCGTTCTTCTGGTTCAGCACATTGCTTGCGCGCACCGAGAAGCCCGAGCTCTGCGTCAGGCTTGCCACGCCGGCGGCGGAGATGGTCGGCAGGCAACCCAGCGAGTTGGTCTTCGCTTCGCAGTAGCTCACCGTCTCGTTGCCGGTGTCCGCGAGCCAGTCCGAGCGGAACACATCGGAGCAGCCGTTGAAGTCACTGAGCACGAGGTTGTTCGCGTCGTTCTCGAACACGACGAAGCGCCCCGTCGAGTTGATGCGCGCGTTGCGGCAGTGGTTCTGGACCTGACTCGTCATGCGCCCGCGGCTCACGCGCAGGGTCTGGTAGGCGTACAGGTCGCGCACGAACACATCGGTGAAGTTGTTCGTGTCGCCCGGGACCATCGTGGTCGCTTCCGACATGAAGCACACATAGCGGCCGTTGCCCGAGAACTGCGGCTCGAACGAGCGCATGTTGCCCTGCGCGCCGGTCGAGGAGATCGAGACGCGGTGCGTGAACCCGCCCGCGAGGTCGCGCAGGAAGATGTCGTTTTGGTAGTTCGTGTCGCCGTTGACGAGGTTGGAGGCCTGCGACTCGAAGGCCACGAACAGGCCGTCGGGCGAGATCGACGGGCGCATCGAGCCCCCGTTGCCCTCGAGGCCGTTCCAGGTCGTGCTGGCGCGCGCGATCGAGTTCGCGGCGAAGTCGCGCACGTACACGTCGTTGTGGTGGTTCGTGTCCCAGAACAGCATGTTCGTGGACTCGCTCTCGAAGGCCACGCGATTGCCATTCGCCGAGATCGAGCCATGGAACGAGTCGCGGTCGCCGGGCTGGCCAAATTGGTTGAGGCTCGCGCAACGCGTCGTTCCAAGGAGCAGGTCGCGCACGAAGATGTCGCGGCGCGAGTCAGTCTTCGCCGGATCGAGGTTGCCCGCGCGGCTCTCGAACACGACGAAGCGCCCGTCGCCGCTCAGGCGCGCCTTCTCACAGTCGGCGTCGGCCGCGGCGCCGTTGCTCGCCACGCTGACGCGCGCGAGCTGGCCCGTGGAGCGCGTCCAGACGAACAGATCCACCTTGCCGTTGGTGTCGCCGGAAACGAGGTTGTTCGCGGCGGATTCGAACACGACGCGCTGTCCGTCCGCGGAGATCGACGGCGAGCGCGAGTCCCCGTTGGGCGTCACACCCGTGGACGGCGTGCTGATGCGCTGCGTCGTGCCGCTCGCGAAGTCCCGCACGAAGATGTCGAACTGCGGCTGCGTGTCCCACGGATCGAGGTTCGTCGCCATGCTCTCGAACACGACATAGCGACCGTCGCTCGAGACATCGGGTCGGAACGAACCCTGATTCGCACCCTGTTGCGCGGTGTTCTGGCTCGCTCGTTCGTTGAAGCACGCGGGTTGCTGCGCTCGCACACTCGACACGACGCCCCACAGCAGCGCGAGGGCTGCAAGGAGAGCGCGCCAGAGGAGCCTGCGCGTCGATGCGCGAGGCACCCCTGATCGGGGTTGTGCGGTTGCGTGCCAGAACACTGAGTTTGCGGGCCTAGGGCGTTGGCTCCCCTAGAACTCCTTATCTGACTATCGACGATGGCGTGCGCCTTGTGGTGTCCTAAATGGGGATTCCTAAGTAGCGCCGCGAGCGCCGGAAGAACCTTCCTATGCGGGCGGCCCCGCGCGCGGGGCCGCCCGTGGAGAGGGGGAGGGTCGGGGGCTACCGGCCTAGTTGCGTCGACTCAGGTGCAACACGCCGAGCACGAGCGCGAGGCCCATGCCGAGCAACACGCCGCCGCCGCTGTTGCGCGCGGGCTCGTTGTGGCGCTTGCCCACCGCCGGTGCGCGCGGCGCCGAGCTCGAATCCCCGGTCGTGCCGGGCTGCGACGAGCTCTGTTCGTCGCTCGAACCGAAGCGATCGATCACGAGGTCGTTGCGCTTCTCGCAGCAGGGCAGCTTGCGCTCGCCGCTCGCCGCGCTCGCGTCCTTTTCGTAGCTCATGTCGTAGGCGTCGCTCTCCGCCTGCGCCGACGCACGCTCCTCCTCGGCCCGCTTCGCGCGCTCGGCCGCGAGGTAGTCGCTCTCGCTCTTCATGTAGCCCAGGATCGCGTCGACCTCCTTCTGCTCGAGCCGCAGGTTCGGCATCGGCACGCGGCTCCACTGCTCGTAGAGCTCCATGGCGAGCGGGTCCTTCTCCGCGAGCATCGCATCGGGCTCCGCGATCCAGCGCCGCAGCCACGCCGGATCGCGCCGGTCGACGATGCCCAACAGCGGCGGGCCGTTGCGCAAGAGCCCGTCTTCCTCGCCGAGCAAGTGGCAGGCATTGCAGCGCGTGCGGTAGAGCTCCTCACCCTTGCTCATCGGACGCAGCTTGGTCGGAGCGTCCTTGTAGTCCTGCATGGGCGTGAGGCGCACGGCGCTCTTGTTGATCCACGTGCCGAGCGTGTTCGCGAGCATGAAGGGGTTCTCCATGGGCGAGCGCTTGAGCCAGCGTCCGATGCGCTGGTTACCGACCATCAGGCTCAAGGTGTGGTCGGAGAGGCTCTGCTCGTCGGAGCGGATCATGCCGAGCTTCTCGCGCACGGTGCGGATGTCGGCCTTGGATCCGGTGAGGAACTGCCAGCCGGGTCCGGTCTTGAAGCGCTTGGAGTACTCCTTGAGGACGGCGGGCGTGTCGATGTCGGGGTCGATCGAGATCGAGTAGAAGAAGATGTCCTTGCCGACCCAGTCTTTCAGCAGGTCGTAGACCTCGATCAGGCGCGCGGTCTCGAGCGGGCAGGCGTCGGGGCAGGAGGTGTAGATGAAGTTGATCACCACCACCTTGTCTTTGAGCATGTCGTCGAAGAAGCGCAGCTTCTCACCGTCCTGATTGGTGAGCAGGAGGTTGGGGAAGTAGTCGGCGCCCCAGCGCTGGGCGGCGTTGACCGGGCTCGAGAGCTGCGTCTGCGCGGCGTTGGCGGGCAGCGGCGTCGAAGCGGGGGCCGGTGCCGGAGCCTGCGTCGGCGTCTGGGCCGCGAGCGGCAGCGCGAGCAGCACGCTCGCGAGGAGAGGAAGGGTGCGCATGGGCACGTGGAGTTTGGCGGACAGGAAAGAAAGCGGGGTGCGTCGCGCATGGAACGCGCGGCGCACCCCGATCAACGTATACATGCTAGTTGTTGGTGAAGGTGCGATTGAGCAGCGTCGCGCCGTTGCTGGCTTGGATGCTGATCTTCGTGTGGGTGCCCTTCGGCGGGTTGATCTTGCGGAGCTCGAACTCGCCGTCGCTTTCGGTGGTCGCCGTGCCGATCAGCGTGCCGGTTGTGTCGGGACCGAGGAACACCCGCACCGTGACGCCGGCGCCCGTGTTGCTGATCGAGCCCTCGACGCGCCACTCCTTCTTCGCCACGCGGTACTCCGCGCGATCGATGTCGTAGGTGAAGCTCGGCGGAGGCGTCGTCGTTCCGCCGCCGCCGGTGCTGCCGCCTTGCGAATTCGCCCAACTCACCGAGTTGGCCACCGGGTCCTGCGAACCGAGGCCGTCACCGATGCGAGCGAGCGGCAGCGACGTCGAGGGAACCGAGACGCAGCCTTCCCAGTTGGGGATCGGAGAGGGCAGCGGCACGACTTGGCCCGGACGCTCAATGTCCCAGCGCAGCAGCATGGCCGTGTCCTCGTGCGTCGTGTTGTGGCAGTGTTCCATGTAGGAGCCCGCGAACTCGCGGAAGCGGAGCGCGATCTCCACTTCCTGCGTGGTGTCCGGGCCGGCACCGATCTTCCACACATCCTTGCGCGCCCAGCGTTCCCACACCGGAGGCAGGCTGCCGCCGCGCGAGAGCGTGATGCCCTCTTCGAAGTGAATGTGCACGGGGTGCGCCCAGCCGCCGCCGCTCTTGAGCTTCCAGATCTGGAGCTCGCCCACCTGCGGCGCGGCCGAGACGAGGTGGTAGTCGGCGTTCAGGCCGTCGCCGCCATCCGTCTTGATCGTCCACGGATGGATGTCCGTGCCGCCCGAGCGACCGAAGTCGAAGGTGTGGTGCTTCGCCGCCGCGATTTGCGCGTCCGTCGGCCGCTGGAGCGGAATCATCTTGAGGCCGCCCGGCGTGTAGAGCGCCGGGTTCATGGAGAGGTCGGTGCCGCTGTAGGCCTGCACGCGGAACTCCATGGCCCGGCCGACGCAGGGGTCGCCACCGGTCCAGCGATCCATGACGCCGTCGCCGTTGTCGTCGACGGGCTGGGCCGTGTAGCTGCCGTTCACGACCGAGGCCAGCGGGATCGCCTCGTTGGGCCTCTCACCCGAGGTGTGCTCGAGCAGGTTGACCATGTAGATGCGCTCGCCCGGCTGGAACTGCGCGAAGTCGACGATGATGTCCCAGCGCTCGGCGATGGCCTGCGTCGGCAGCACGCCGATGTCCGTGCCCGTCGTGCCGTCGAGCGGCATGGCGTGCTCCATGATGTTGCCGTCGTTGCCGACGAGGTGATACACGACGGGCTGCCCGCTCGCGGTCACGAGGCCGAACTTGAGGAAGCGGGCCACGCAGCCGTTGAGCATGCGGAAGCGGTACCGGCGGGCGCGCACGTTCATGTACGGCGCGTACTGCCAGTTGACCGTGAGCATGTCACCGAGGAAGCCGTCGGTCTGGAACGGGTTGAACCACAGCTGGCCGTTCGTGTCCCAAGCCTTGTCGGCGAAGACGAGGTTGACGTCGTAGTCGCGGTTGCCCCAGTCGAGCGCCGAGCCGCTCGGCATGCGCAGGTTCACGCCGTCGTTGATCGCCTCGTTGCCGCGATCGATCGCGCTGTAGATGTTCATCACAGCGGCGTTGCCCTTGTAGACGTTCTGCGATGTGAAATCGAGCATGTGGTCGTGGAACCACAGCGAACTCATCGTCTCGTGCCAGTCGCCGCGCACGCGCGTGATGCCGCCGTTGCCGTCCGGTTGTCCGGCGCGCGGGTCGGTCGCTCCCACGTTGATCGAGTCGTAGCCCGCGAGGATCATCGGCCAGCGGAAGTCGTAGTACTGGCCCGGGAAGAAGAAGGCGTGCATGTAGCCGTCGCTCTCCGCCGGGTTGTGACCGTTGTGGAGGTGGGTCGTGATCGTGTGTGCGCCGAAGCCGAAGTTGGCGGCCGGGTCGACCGGCAGCGCGTTGTGGTGGCGGAAGAGGATGCCTTCGCCGTAGCGCGCCTGCAGGAGCTTGACGGGGAACGTGCCGTCAAAGGTCCACAGCGCGCGCGGGTCCTGCACTGGGAAGTTCGGGTGCATTTTGGCCGGAATGCCGGCCGTCGTGCCCTCGAAGCCGGGCGCGCCCACCGTGTTGTGGTACAGACCGCCCGGGGCGAACTCGCCCGAAGCGTAGCCGTGGCGCTGGAGCGGGTTGCGCAAGCCGGTATTCGCGCGCGCGCCGGTCTGCGCGCTCTGGAAGTAGACCTGCGGCGGGAACTCCTCGAAGCGCTGGTGCGCCCAGCCTTCGCCCGGCGGACGGCCGTCGGCCGGAACGTAGGGAGTGGGGCGACCGAGCAGCTCCTCGATCAGCGCCTTGTTGCGGTTTTGCGGAAGCGGGTTGCTCTCGCGCGTCGGGGCCGGAGCCGGGACGGCGGACAGCGTCGAGTCGATCGAGGCCGACGAGGGGCACGAAGCAATGCTGGTCGCGCGCTCGATCTGGAACGACGCGCCTTCCGGCACATCGCCCGTCGCGGGCATCGGCCGCGTGCCGAACTCTTCCGCGAGCAGGAGCTGCTGCGTGAAGGGCTGGGCGCCGAAGCGCGGACTCGGACGGCCACCCGACGGGATGGACTGTGCCGAGGCGACCGAGGCCGAGAGGCTGACGCTGACGATCAGGCCGGCCGCCGGAACTGTGGCGGTCAAGCAACGAGTCCAGAGAGCGGCTCTGGAGCGGGGAGGCATCACGGTGAAGGTGAACATGAATGCGGATCTAGGGGGGGGGGGCTGGGGTTG
>VGYZ01000039.1 GCA_016872795.1 Planctomycetota bacterium | reverse complement strand
CGCCGCCGCGCCAGCGCCCGCGGGCCGGCCGCGCGAGCACCTCGGCCCGCGCCTCGCCGCCGAGCACGCGCAGCGCCGGCGCCACGAACACCTCGTGGTTCACGAGGCACGAGACCGGATTGCCGGGCAGCGCGAACACCGGCACGGAGCCGCGCACGCCGAACCACAGCGGCTTTCCGGGCTTGATCGCGACCTTGTGGAACTCGCCGCGCACGCCGCAGCGCTCGAGCGCCGCCCCGACCAAGTCGTACTTGCCCATGCTGACGCCGCCGGTCGTGAGCAGCGCGTCGCAGCGGCCGAGCGCATCCTCGAACGCGCGCTGCAGCTCGCCCTCGTCGTCGCGCACCACGCCGCGCAGCACGACCTCGGCCCCGGCGGCGCTCGCCATCGCGGCGAGGTGCAGGGTGTTGCCCTCGCGGATCTGGCCGCGGCCGGGCAGGGTGTCGGGCGGGACGAGCTCGTCGCCGCTCGTCAGCACCGCGACGCGCGGCCGGCGCACGACCGGCACGGGCTCGCAGCCGACCGCCGCGAGCAAGGCGAGGTCGACCGCGCGCACGCGACGGCCGCACCCGAGCACCTCCATGCCCACGGCGAGGTCCGACGCGCGGCGACACAGGTGCTGGCCCGCCTTGGGCCGGTCCTCGAGCCTCACCCGACCGTCGGGGAGGGCCCGCGACTGCTCGACGATCACGACCGCGTCCGCCCCGCGCGGCAGCTCGGCACCCGTATAGATGGCGGCGCACTCGCCCGGCCCCACCGCGCCGCCGAAGGGCGCGCCGGCGCGGCTCTCCCCCACCAGCGCGAGCTCGCGCAGGCCCTCGGGGCCGAAATCCGCGCTCTGCACCGCGAAACCGTCCATGGCGCTCTTGTCGAAGGGCGGCAGGTCGACATCCGAGCGGGGGGCGCGGGCGAGCACGCGGCCGACGGCGCGCTCGAGCGGCACCGCCTCAGCTTGGGCGAGCGGGGTAACGAGCCCTAGAATCCGCTGTAGCGCTTCGGCGGGAGTGAGCATGCGAGGGAGGTGAGTGTACCGGCCCCCGTGACCTGAGCAGCAGCGCGTCCCCCGCCAAGACCATCGCCGATGAACGCCCGCTACTGTCGCCCGCTGGCGACTTCCCTCGCCGTTTCGCTGCTCGTTCTCGGTTGGGGGTGCTCCTTCGAGGGCTCGGCCGAGGCCGAGGAGCTCTCGGGTGCCAAGGCGCGCGAGGCGGTGCGGGTCGTGACCGAGCCCCTCGTCCAGCGCGAGGTCGTGCGCAAGCTCGAGACCGCCACGCGCGTCGAGAGCGAGTCGCTCGTGCAGGTGTTTCCGCGCGCGAGCGGCGTGGTGACGGCGCTGTCGGTCGAGGAGGGGGATGTCATCGCGGCCGGTGCGGTGCTCGCACAGCTCGACGACCGCGACGCGCGCCTGCGGCTCGACGACGCGCGCGCCCAGCAGGTCGACGCCGAAGCGAACCGCCCCAAACTGGCGCTCGCCGTGCGCGAGGCGCAGGCGCGGCTCGACGCGGCCCAGCGCTCCGCCGAGCAGGCGCGCCGCGACCACGAACGCAACCTCGCGCTCTCCGCAGGCGGTGGCGACCGCCCCGCGCTGATCTCGAGCAAGGACCTCGAGGCCAGCGAGCTGGCGCAGGATCGCTCGCTCGCCGACGTCGGACAGAACGCGCTGGCTCTCGAGCGCGCGCGCGTCGAAGAACAAAACGGCGAGACGGCGCTGGCGCGCACGCGCGTCGCGGTCGAGCGCGCCGAGCTCGAGCTCTCCTACACGCGCATCGTCGCACCGGTGGCGGGCGTGATCGCCGAGCGCTCGATCAAGGTCGGCGACACGCTCTCGCCCTCGACCCTGTGCTTCGCGCTCACCGATCCCGAGCGCCTGCGCGCCGTGTTCTTCCGACCGCAGCGAGAGCTCGAGATGTTCCGCGCGGCGCTGAAGGGCGCGACCGTACCCGCGGGCGCAGTGGCCGAGCTCGCGGTGCGCGCAAGCGCGGAGGCGATGCCGGGCAAGGAGTTCCGCGGCACGATCGAGCGCGTGGCGCCGACGATCGACGCCGCCAGCGGCAACTTCCGTGTCACCGCGCGCATGCAGCCCGCGGCGCTCTCCGACGCGGCGGCGCGGCTCTTGCCGGGCATGCTGGTGCGGCTCGAGATCGTCACCGACCGCCACGCCAACGCGCTCGTCGCGCCCAAGCGCGCCGTGCGGCGCGAGGGTGATCGCAGCACGATCTTCGTGGTCGAAGGAAATCGCGCACGCGCCGTCGAGATCGAGGAAGGCTTCAGCGACGAGAACGGCGTCGAGGTGATCGCGCGCGCCGGAGCGACGCTCACCGCCGGCATGCGCGTCGTCGTGGTCGGCAATCGCGACCTCGAGGACGGCGCGGAAGTCGCGACGCCCGAGACCGCGCGCTAGGGCGCCGCGAACATGCGGAACGACGAGCGCAACGGCGCGGCGAGCTTCGTCACCGACCGACCGGTGGCGGTGCTGATGATCATCGTCGCCATCGCGGTCTTCGGCTTCGTGTCGTTCGGAAAGCTCCCCGTCGACCTCCTGCCGGAGATCAGCTACCCGACGCTCACGGTGCGCACGACCTACAAGGGCGCGGCGCCCGCCGATGTCGAGGACCGCATCTCGGTGCGCCTGCAGGAAGCGCTGTCGACACTGCCGAAGCTGGTGCGCGCGACATCGATCTCGCGCGCGGAGACGAGCGATGTGCTGCTCGAGTTCGACTGGGGCACTTCGATGACCTTCGCGGTGCAGGATGTGCGCGACAAGCTCGACGGCGTGTTCCTGCCGCAGGGCGCGGAACGGCCGCTGATCCTGCGCTACGACCCCAACCTCGATCCGATCCTGCGCATCGGGCTCACGGCCACGGGCGAGGGCGGCGAGGCGGCGCGCGTGGACGAGCTGATCCACCTGCGCTGGCTCGCGGAGAAGCGCATCAAGCGCGAACTCGAGTCGATTCCGGGCGTCGCCGCCGTGCAGGTGCGCGGCGGCCTCGAGGACGAGATCAAGGTCCGCATCGACCCGCTCAAGATGGCGGCGCAGCAGCTCGACCCCGCCGCGCTCGCCGCGCGCCTGGCGGCCGAGAACATCAACGCCTCGGGCGGACTGATTCGCGAGGGCTCGACCGAGTACCTCGTGCGCACGCAGAACGAGTTCCGCGACCTCGAAGAGATCGCGGACCTCGCGATCGAGAAGCGCGGCGCGGCCACGATCCGCGTGCGCGATGTCGCCAGCGTCGAACGCACCTACGCGGAGCGCGAGGTGACGAGCCGCATCGGCGGGCGCGAGTCCGTCGAGATCGCGATCTACCGCGAGGCGGGCGCGAACATCGTCTCGCTCTCCGACACCGTGAAGCGGCGCGTGTTCGGCAACGACGAAGAGCGCAAGGCGGCGCGCGAGCAGGAAGAGCGCGGCACCGGCGCGGCCCTCGGCGAGCGCTCGCGCGCGGATTTTCTCGCGCATCGCTACCGCCGCGACGCGCGCATGGAGCTGCTCTCCGACCAGTCGACCTTCATCCGCGCCGCGGTCGACGACGTGAAGAGCTCGGCGGTGATCGGCTCGATCCTCGCCGTGGTCGTGATCCTCGCGTTCCTGCGCCAGCTCGTGCCGACGGCGATCATCGCCATCTCGATCCCGATCTCCGTGGTCGTGACATTCGCGCCGATGTACATCGGCGATGTCTCGCTCAACATCATGTCCTTGGGCGGGCTCGCTCTCGGCGTCGGCATGCTGGTCGACAACGCCATCGTGGTGCTCGAGTCGATCACGCGCTGTCGCGAGGAGGGCGATTCCCTGCGCGCGGCGGCTGTGCGCGGCGTGCGCGAGGTGGCCGGAGCGATCACGGCCTCCACGCTGACGACCGTCGCCGTGTTCGCGCCGATCGTGTTCGTGCACGGCATCGCGGGCCAGATGTTCGGCGACCAGTCGCTCACCGTCGTGGCCTCGCTGCTCGTGTCGCTGCTCGTCGCGGTGCTGTTCATCCCGATGCTCGCCTCCCGCGAGTGGCTCTCGATGGAGTCGTTCGCGCGCGTCGAGAGCGGCGACGAGCGCGGGCTCTTCGCGGGCCTCGACTGGTCGAGCCCGAAGCGCTCGCTCGCGAGTCTCCTAGGGCTGGCGCTGCGCCTCGCGTGGCCTTCGTTGGGCGCTGGCCCCTGGACCGCGGGCTCCGCCGTCCCGCGCGTGCTCGGTTGGTTCGCGAAGCTCGTCCTCGGACTCGCCTCGATCTCGCTGGTGCTCGTCGCGGCGGTGCTCGTCGCGCTGGTTTGGCTGCTCGGAAAGCTGCTGTGGCTCCCCGGCTGGCTCTTCAATCGAGTCTGGACGCTCTTCGAGCGCGGCTACCGTCCGATTCTCTCCGCAGCTCTCTCGGCACCGGGCACGGTCGCGCTCGTCTCGCTGGCTCTCTTCGGTTGGTCGCTGCGCGCGTCGCGCGACCTCGGCGTCGAGCTCATCCCCGAGATACGACAAGGCGAGTTCACGGCACATGTGGCGCTGCCGATCGGAACCCCGCTCGAGCGGACAGATGCGGTGCTGCGCGAGCTCGACGCGCGCGTGCGCGCGATCCCCGGCGTCGCCGTGACGGCGCTCACGGTGGGCGTCGAGAAGGACACGCTCACGCGCGAGGTCGAGGGCAAGCACACCGCGCGGCTCACGGTCCGACTTGCGTCCGAGCCGCAGGCCCGCAAGCGCGAGGAGGAGATCCTCGCTTGCGTACGCGACCTGCTCGCGAGCAGCGCCGATGTTGCCTCCGTAGACATCCAGCGTCCGACGCCCTTCGCGATCGACGCGCCGGTCACCGTCGAGGTGCTCGGACACGACCTCGAGGCGCTGCAGCGCGTCGGCGAAGAAGTGTTCGAGCGGCTCTCGCGGCTCGAGGGACTGGCCGACATGCGTACCAGCGTACGCGTCGGCTTCCCCGAGCTGCGCGTCACATTCGATCGCGACAAGACGCTCCAGTACGGCCTCGATCTCACGGCGGTCTCGAACCTCGTGCGCGATCAGGTGCTCGGCAATGTCAGCACGCGCTTCACCGATGGTGAGGAGAAGATCGATGTGCGCGTGCAAGGCGATGAGATCGAGCTCGGACGCCTCGAGCGCGTCATGCACCTCGTGGTGAACCCGTCGTCGAACACGCCCGTCGAGCTGCGCTCGATCGCGGAGCTCGAGCCCGTGCAAGGCCCGGCGGAGATCCGCCGCATCGGCAACACGCGCGCCGTCGTCGTGACCGGCTCCCCCACCGGTGCGGATCTCGGCGGGCTCGCCGAGCGCATCGAGCGCGAGCTCGCGAGCCTCGAGCTGCCCGATGATGTGACGGTCGAGCTCGGGGGCCAGAAGCGCGAGATGGACGCGGCGCAGTCGAGCATGCAGGGCGCGCTGCTGCTGGCGCTGTTCCTCGTCTATGTCGTGATGGCCTGCCAGTTCGAGTCGCTCGTCCAGCCGCTCGTGATCCTCTTGTCGATGCCGCTCGCCGTGATCGGCGTCGTGGCAGCACTGGTCTCGCTCTCGATCCCTGTGTCGGTGATCGTCTTCATCGGCCTGATCCTGCTCGCCGGCATCGTCGTCAACAACGCCATCGTGCTCGTCGACCGCTGCAACCAAAATCGGGCGGCCGGCATGTCGATCCGCGATGCGCTGCTCGAGGCCGGCCCCACGCGCCTGCGCCCCATCTTCATGACCACCGGCACCACCGTCATCGGACTCCTGCCGATGACGGGCTGGCTCGAGGGCCTGCCGTGGATCGGAGCGCTCGGCGCGGGAGAAGGCGCCGAGATTCGCGCGCCCATGGCGATCACCGTCATCGCGGGGCTCTCGATGTCGACGCTGCTCACTCTGGTCGTGATCCCCGCGCTCTATGCGGTGACGGAAGGCTGGCTCGAGCGCCTGCGCAAGGGAAGCAAGGCCGCATGAAGTCCCAGGATTCGTTCTACGCGCGCCTCGTACGGCGCCCCGTCGCGCTGCTCGTGATCTTCGTGGCGCTGCTCGTGATCGGCGTGCTCGCCTACATCCGCATCCCCGTGCAGCTCATGCCCGACGGTTTCGTCGAGCCGGGCCTGCAGGTGTGGGTCGCGAACCCGGGCGCGAGCGCCTTGGAGAACGAGCAGAAGGTCGTGCGCGTGATCGAGGAGCAGCTGCGCACGCTGAGCGGCATCGAGGACCTCGACTCGACGGCGAGCGACGACAGCGCGTTCACCTTCGTGCGCTTCGACGGCAGCGTAGACATGGACCTCGCCAAGGCCGAGGTGCGCGACCGCGTCGAGCGCGCGCGCCCGCAGCTGCCGTCCACGGTGCAGGAGGTCGGCGTCTACTCGTGGTCGAACTCGAGCCTGCCGATCCTGTGGTTCGCGATCCTGCATCCGGGCGACGATCCGCGTACGGACTTCCTGCTCGACACGGTGATCCAGCGGCGGCTCGAGGGCGTCGACGGCGTTGGCAAGGTCGAGGTCTGGGGCGTGCTCGACGACTCGGTGCGCATCCTGCTCGACGAGGACCGCGTGCGCGCCGCGGGACTCGAGCTCGGCGCGCTCATCGGACGACTTTCGCGCGACAACTTCGCGCTGCCGCTCGGCGAGGTCGAGGACGGCGAGATGCGCGTGCTGCTCCGCTCGGACATGCGCTTCCGAAACTTCGAAGAAATCGAGCAGTACCCGATCGGCAACGGCCTCGTGCTGAGCGATGTCGCGCGCGTGATCTCGGCCAAGAGCGTGCGCAACCGGCTGTTTCGGATCGACGGCCAATACGCGTTCTACGGCGAGGTTCAGAAGGACAGCCAAGCCAACGTCGTCGAGACCTGCGACCGGCTCAAGGCGGCGCTCGCGGAGCTCGAGCAGGACCCGCGCCTCGCAGGACAGTTCCGCTTCCTCCCGCTCTTCGATCAGGGCGACTTCATCCGCTCTTCGCTGGCGGCGCTGCGCGACGCGGCGCTGTGGGGCGGCGGGCTCGCGGTGCTCGTGCTGTTCGTGTTCCTGCGGCGCGTGCGCTCGACGCTCGCCGTCGCGCTCTCGATTCCGTTCTCGGCCTTCGTCGCGGTGGCGTGGCTCTTCTTCACCGGCCACACCTTCAACGTGCTCACCATGACAGGCATCACGCTCGCCATGGGCATGCTCGTCGACAACTCGGTCGTGGTGATCGAGAACATCTCGCGCCTGCGCGCGGAGGGGCGCAGCGAGCACGAGGCGGCCGCGGAAGGGACCCGCGAGGTCGCGCTCGCGGTGCTGCTCTCGACACTCACCACGATCGTCGTCTTCCTGCCGATGATCTTCATGAACGAGAACCCGCTCCTGCGGCTGATGTTCGGCGAGCTCGGCAATCCCCTGTGCCTGAGCCTCGCCTTCAGCCTGCTCGCGGCGCTGGTGTTCTTGCCCGTGCTCGCAGCGCGCGTCGTCGACGAGCGCTCGCCGCGCGCCGAGCGTCTCGCGCACTTGTGCGAGCCGCTCGCGGCGCTGCCCGCCCGAACCGTGGCGCGCCTGTTCGGCGGCCTGCTGTGGATCGGCGAGTGGCTCGCAAGGCTCCTGCGCGTTCCCGTGGCCCTCGCGAGCAGCGCCGTGGTGCGGGCGCGCTGGCCCTTCGTCGCCGCACTCGCCGCGCTCGCCGGAATGGCGATCTGGCGCGCGAGCGGCGCCATGCAGCTCGCACAACGCACCGGCAGCGACTTCGGCTGGAGCGGCGCTCCCAACCTCGACGAGAGCCTCGGCTTGACGCTCGAGGCGCTGGCGCTTCCGCTCGCGCTGCTCGTCGTATTGGTCGTGCTCCCGCGAGTGGCCGCATCCCTGCGCCAGCCGCTCGAGCACGCTCGCGACCTCGTCCCCGCGCAACGCAACCTCGTCGACATGGTCGTCGTGGTCAACACGCGCCTCCTGCGCTGGACCATGGAGCATCGCTTCGCTGCGAGCCTCGCGGCCTTCGCGGTGCTGCTCTCGATCGCGTGGCCCGCGACGCACATGTCGGTCGCGGCCTTCGGAGAGGACAGCAACACCGCACGATTGTCCGTGCAGGTCGACCTCGAGGAGAACTTCACGCTGCAGGAAGCCGCCGACGAGCTGCGCCACTACGAGGGCTTCTTCGAGGCGCGCCGCGAGCGCCTGGGCTTCGAGCACCTCGCGCTGCGCTTCGACACGCGCGGCGGACGCGTCACGCTCTACTGGGACACGGCCCTGCCGCGCGCGGACTACGAGGCACTCGAGCGCGACCTGCGCCGCGAGCTCGTCGCGCGTCCGGGGCAGCGCGTGCGGCTCTCGAACGACGAGAGCGGCGCCAACGAGCGCAACCGCAACACGGTGGTGTTCCGCATCGTCGGCCCTGACTCGGAGCGACTCGCCGAGATCTCCGAGCGCGCGGCGGAGGCGCTTGAGAACATCAAGGGACTCTCGGGTATCGCCACCCCGGAAGGCTCGGCCCAGAGTCAGGTGAAGGTCGTGTTCGATCCCGATGTCGCGCAAGGCTTCGGCATCTCGGCGACGAGCGCGCTGCAGAGCATCGGCTGGGCGCTGCGCGGCTGGCAGCTGCCGCGCTTCCAAGAAGAGGCCCGGGAAGTGCCGCTGCTGATCGAGTTCGACGAGGAGCAGGTCGCCGGCCTCGATACGCTGCGCGACCTCGAGGTTTTCAGCGGCGAGTCCTCGGTCCCGCTGTCTTCCTTCGCGCGCTTCGAGTTCGGAAGCGGCAGCCGCACGATCGCCCGTCGCAACGGCCAGACCACCTGCACGATCACGGCGCGCGTCGACGATCCGCGGCGCCAGAAGGAGCTTTCCGACGCCGGCTACGCCGCCATCCGCGCGCTCGACCTGCCGCGCGGCTACTCGGTGGGCGAAGATGACCTCGTCGGCACGCGCGCCGCCGAAGAGCTCTCCGAGCTGCGTTCCGCCGCGCTGCTGGGGCTCGTGCTCGTGTTCGTGCTGATGTGCATCCTGTTCGAGTCGCTGATCCTGCCGGGCGCCGTGCTTCCGACGATCCCGTTCGCCTTCGTCGGCGCGTACTGGACGCTCTACCTGACGGGCACCACCATGGACTCCGTCGGCTGGATCGGCCTGATCATCCTGATCGGCGTCGTCGTCAACAACGGCATCGTGCTCGTCGACTGCATCCAGCGCCTGCGCTCGGAGGGCCTCGCGCGCACCGAGGCCGTGGTCGAGGGCGTCGCGCTGCGCGTGCGACCCGTGCTGATGACGGCCCTCACCACCGTGATCGGCCTAGTTCCCACGGCGCTGGCCGAGCCCGCGAGCGATGGCATCGACTACCGCGCGCTCGCCACCTGCATCATCGGCGGGCTCTCGCTCTCCACGGTGCTGACGCTGTGGATCGTTCCGCTGTGCTACACGCAGTGCGACGATGTGGCCGCCGTCCTGGTCGCGCGAGCGCGCTCTCTCGTGGCGCTGTTCAGCGCGCGCGCGCGTTCGGCGCGCGCGTGAGCGCGGCTCAGCGCCCGCGCTCGCCGTCGAGAATCGCCTGGTAGCTGGCGGCGCGCTCAGTCTCGCCGCGTCTCTGGTGGATCTCGACGAGCAACTCGAGCGCCCGCAGGGTGTGCGCGCGTGCCTTTTCCGCATCCCCGAGCTCGGTGTAGCACTGCACGAGTCCTTGCTCCGTCGACAGGCGCTCCGGCGAGTGCTCGCGGCGCTCGAGCAACACTTCGACCGCCCGTTGCCAGCGTTCGAGCGCGATCAGCGAAGCCGCGAGCTCGTCCAGCGCGCTCACGCTGCGCGGATTGCGCGCGAGCAGCTCCTCGAGTCGCTCGACGGCCAGTTCATGGCGTGCGGTGGCGGCGAGGGCGATGGCGGCCGAGAACGCGCGGTATTCGTCGAGGCTCGCGTCCGGCGAGGGCAGGCTCGACGCCTCCAGCGGATCGGGATACTCGGGCTCGAGCTCGCCGCGGTCTCCATAGCCGAGCGCCGCGAGCGCGAGCGCGCCCGACTCGGAGGGGGCGAGTCCGTCCGTCGCCAAGCGCGGCGCGGAGAGCACGGCGCGAATCGCTTCGCGTGCACGCTCCGCCTCGGCGGCATTCGCAAACAGACTGTCGATGTCGTCTCGCTCCTCATCGTCGCTTGCAGCGAAGCGCGGCGAGGTGGAGTGCACATACTTACCTTGGTCGTTGACCCAACCGCACAGCGGGCTCCAGCGGAAGCGCGCCCAGCCCGAGAGTGACTCGAAGTAGATACCCCGCCCCGGCTCCGGCGGAGCGAGCAACGAGCGGCCGTCGATGCCGCCCGTCAGGCCCAGCCTCATCACCTGTGCGAGCGTGGGAGCGACATCGACGACGCTGGCGATGCGAGCATCGTCGCGCGCGTCGCTCCCGCCCGGCAGGCGCACGAACAGCGGCACGCGCAGGGTCGAGTCCCACACATGGTGGCCGTGCGTGTCCTCGCCATGCTCGCCGAGCGCCTCGCCGTGGTCGCCCGCGACGCACACGGTGCCGCGCTCGAGAAACTGCTCGCGACGCAGGTCGTCGAACAGGCTCGCGAGCTCCGCATCCATCGCGACGACTTCGCCCCAGTAGGGATGGCCGGCGGCGCGCTCCACGCACTCGGGCCGAGCGATGTAGGGCGCATGCGGATCGAAGAGGTGCACCCACAGGAAAAACGGTCGCGTGCGATCGCGTTGCGCCAGCCATGCACGCGCATCTGCGATCACCTCGCGGGCGCCGCGATCGGAGATCTGCCCCCGCACCCGGTCGTATTGACCTGCCGGTTGGCTCCAAACTTCAAAACCCTGTGCCGTCCCATACCCTCGATCGAGGGCCAACGAGCCGACGAACCCCGCGGTCTGGAAGCCTGCGCGAGCCGCGCGCTCGGCCAGCGTATCGGCGTCGCTCGAGAGGCTCGCCGGACCGTTGTTGCGCACGCCATGTCGTGGCGGATAGAGGCCGGTGAACATCGACGCATGCGCCGGCAGCGTCAAGGGCGCGACCGTGCGTGCATCCACGAACCGGACGCTCTCCTGCGCCAGCAGCTCGAGCGCCGGAGCCACTTCGCGCTCCCCGCCAAAGGCGAGCAGCGCGTCGGCGCGCGTGGTGTCGAGCGTGACGAGCACCACCGAACGCGCATCCACCGCTTCCGGCTCGGAGCATCCGCTCGCGAGTGCGAGCAGCAGGAGAATTCGCGGACAGCACCCCATCGTGTTCGTCACGCCCGTTCGCAACCCGCGAAGCTGGGACCGGTTCCGCGCTTCACTGCGGACTCGCGCGCACCTTGAGGTTCTCGCCGACGAAGTTCATCGCCGCGCGCACGCCGTCGTAGTCGGGGTGCATCATGCGCACCCACGCGTTGCCCATGTAGCCCGAGCCCACCGGCTGCGTCGGCGTCCCCGGCGGCGGCAGGTGACAGTCGATCACATGCTCGCCACAGCGATCCTGCACGCGGTCCATGCCGTCGTAGCCGCTGATGCGCCCGTCGAGCTCCGGCCGCAGCGCGATCATGCCACCCGCGCGCGCGCGCGACGGCTGCTTCTCGATGCGGCCGAAGCACACCGCGCTGGCCCACTCGCGGTACAGGTCGAAGTCGTTGATGCGCGAGTAGATGTCCCACACGCGCACGCCCGGCGGCCGGCAGCCGATCTCCGAAAAACGCAGGCCCTTGGGCCCGAAGAACCACTCCATGTGCGTCGCGCTCGTGCCGATGCCCAGCGCCGTGATCACCTTCTGGCCGAGCGCCTTGAGCTCGCCGTAGTCCGGCGCATTCATGCGGTTGGTGACCACGATCTGCGGCGAGATCCAGCGCGTGCGCATGGCCTCGAGCACATTGGGGTAGTAGTGCGAGATGAAGTCGTGTTGCACGACGCCGTCGATCGTGAGCGTGTCGTAGAAGCCCTCGTGGCCCTCGACGAACTCCTCGACCGCCGTCGGGTTGCCGCGGTCGAGCTGGCAATCGCGGATGGCGCTCTCGAGCTCCTCGCGATTGTTCACCTTGTATGTGCCGGCCGCTCCCGCCGCCGCGCGCGGCTTGAGGATCAGCGGATAGCCGATCTCCTCGGCGAACCGGCGCGCGTCGTCCGCGCTCTCCGCACCCGTCGACGCCGCGCAAGGCACGCCCGCCGCGCGCAGCGCGTCCTTCATCGCCGGCTTGTCGCGACACAAAAACGCGGTGCGCACGCTCGTGCCGGGGATGTTGCAGGCCTCGCGCACCCGCGCGACCGGCAAGATGTGCGCCTCGACCGTGCACTCGAGCCGGTCGACCCACTCGCGCGACTGGCAGCGCCGCACGGCGTCGAGCAGCGCGCCCTCGTCGGTCACGGAGCGCACTTGCTCGTAGCGATGCAGCCAGTGCTTGAGCTCGTCGTCGAGCGCTCCGGACGGCGACTCGCCGATGCCCGTGACGCGCACGCCGATCGAGTGGAGCGCGCGCACGAACTCGCGCTGGTTCTTCGGGAAGGCAGGCTCGACGAACAGGATGTTCACGGTGATTCCTCGGGAATGTGGGCCGCGTCAGCGCGGCGGACCAGACGCGTGTAGAGTGCGATGTACTCGGTGACTTGGCGCTCCCAGGAGAAGTCCTGTGCCATGCCGTTCTGCACGAGCCGCGCCCACGCGCTCTCCTGCTTCCACGCCTCGAGCGCGCGACGCAACGCGTCCTGCAGCGCCTCGGGCTTGAACTCGTCGAACAAAAAGCCCGTGCCCGTGCCGCTCGCGGCGTCCCACGGCTGTACGGTGTCGGCGAGGCCGCCGGTGCGTCGCACGATCGGCACGCTGCCGTAGCGCAGGCTGTACATCTGGTTCAAGCCGCACGGCTCGTAACGCGACGGCATCACGAACATGTCCGAGCCGGCCTCGATCTGGTGGGCGAGCGCGTTGTCGAAGCCCGCCTGGAACGCGACCTTCTTCGGGAATGCGCCCGCGAGCCACTTGAAGTAGCGCTCGTAGCGCTCGTCGCCGCTGCCGAGCACGACGAGCCGCAAGTCCTCGCGGTACAGCAGCACCGGCAAGATGTCCGGCAGGAGCTCGAAGCCCTTCTGCACGGTCAGGCGCGAGACGATGCCGAGCAGCGGCGCGCGCGCGTCGAAAGGCAGGGCGAAACGCTCGCACAACGCCCGCTTGCACGCTTCCTTGCCGCGCAGGTCGCGCGCATCAAACGCCGCGGGAATCAGCGCATCCTTGCGCGGACTCCACTCTTCGCCGTCGATGCCGTTGACGATGCCGAAGAGCGAGTCGGCGCGTTGGCGCAGCAGACCCTGCAGTCCCATGCCGTGCTCGTCGCCCTGGATCTCGCGCGCATAGGTCTTGCTCACGGTCGTGAGCGCGTGCGCATACAGGATCCCGGTCTTCAGGAAGTTGACGCGGCCCTCGTTCAGGTCCTCTTGGTAGAGGTAGCGCCGCTCGTTCTCGAGCGCGAGGTCCTTGAGCCGATCCGTTCCGGTCACGCCCTGGTAGCCGATGTTGTGGATCGTGAGCACGGTGCGCGTGCGCGCGAACAGCTTGTCCCACGCGTACACCGTGCGCAGGTAGAGCGGCATCAGCGCCGTGTGCCAGTCGTTGCAGTGCACGATGTCCGGCGCCCAGCGCGTCCACTGGCAGCTCTCGATCGCGGCGCGGGAGAGCAGCGCGAAGCGCAGCGCCTCGTCGGCGTCCTGCGTGTAGATGCCCTCGCGATCGAAGAGCTCGGGGCAGCGCACGAACCACACCTTGTGCGTGGAGCGCGGCAGCTTGCCGGTCGAGAGAGAGAACCAGTACATGCGCTCCCCCATCCGCATCGGGATGTCCTGCAGCTCCGGCACGGCCTCGAGCTCGACCTGCCCCTTGACTTGGCGGTACAGCGGCATGAAGAGCCGCACATCGTGCCGCTTCTTGTGCAGGTGGAGCGCGAGTGCCGCCGAGACATCGGCGAGACCGCCGGTCTTGGCAAACGGCGCGACTTCGGCGGAGACGAGGCAGATCTTGAGAGCGTCCATCGCGTCGGGGGCGAATCGTAGCGAGCCTAGCTGCTATCCTCCACGCTACCCCATGGTCCGAGTCGTCTTCGTGGCCCCCTTCGCGGCCGACACCACTCTGCGCTTCGTGCGCTCGACAGCGGAAATCGCCGATGTGCGCATGGCGCTCGTTAGCCAAGAGGCGCCAGAGCGACTGCCCGCGCAGCTGCGCGAGCGCCTCGTCGGCTTCCACCGCGTCGGCGACGCCATGGACGCGCGCGAGCTCGAGGCCGCCGTGCGCTCGCTCGAGGTCGAGCTCGGCGGCAAGGCCGAGCGGCTGATCGGCGTGCTCGAGCAACTGCAGGTGCCGCTCGCGGAAGTGCGCGAGCGCCTCTCGATCCGCGGCATGGACGCGAGCGAGGCGCGCAACTTCCGCGACAAGTCGCGCATGAAGGACCTGCTGCGCGCGAACGGCCTGCCGTGCGCCGCGCACCGCCTGTGCCCCACGGCGACCGAGGCGCTCGAGTTCGCCGCGCGCGCGGGCTTCCCGCTCGTCGCGAAGCCGCCCGCTGGCGCTGGCGCGCGCAACACGCTGCGCGTCGATGACATGGAACAGCTGCGCGGCTACCTGCGCAGTTCGCCGCCGAGCGACGCCGCGCCGCTCTTGCTCGAGGAGTTCATCACCGGCGAGGAGTTTTCCTTCGACACGGTGACGCTGCACGGCCGCCACCTCCTGCACTCGATCAACATGTACGCGCCCGCGCCGCTCACGGTGCTCGAGAACGCGTGGATCCAGTGGGCCGTGCTGCTGCCACGCCACATCGACGGAGTGGAGTTCGCTCCGATCTTCGACGCCGGTCCGCGCGCGCTCGACGCGCTCGGCATGCACACCGGCGTCACGCACATGGAGTGGTTCCGCCGCCCCGACGGCCGCATCGCGATCTCCGAGGTCGCCGCACGCCCGCCCGGCGCGCAGTTCTCGACGCTGATCTCCTACGCGCACGACTTCGACCTGTACCGTGCTTGGGCGCGGCTGTGCGTGCACGAGCAGTTCGAGGTGCCCGAGCGCCGCTTCTCCGTCGGCGCGGCGTACCTGCGCGGGCAAGGACAGGGCAAGGTCGTCGGCATCGACGGCCTCGACGAAGTCCGTCGCGAGCTCGGCCCGCTCGTCGTCGAGTGGAAGGCTCCTGCGCTCGGACAGGGCGCGAGCGGAACATACGAAGGCGAGGGCTTCGTGATCGTGCGCCACCCCCAGACCGAGGTGGTGCGCGAGGCGCTTTCGAAGATCGTGCGCACGGTGCGCGTGCGACTCGGCCAGTGAGGAACGGTTCGATGCTGAACGTGATCATGATCTCGCCGGGTTTCCCGGCGGAAATGCCGCACTTCGCGCGCGGACTCAAGAGCGTGGGCGCCAGCGTGCTCGGCATCGGCGACCAGCCGCAGGGCGCGCTCGAGCCGATGGCGCGCGAGAGCCTCGACGCCTACCTGCAAGTGCAGAACCTGTGGGACGAAGAGGCCGTCGTGAAGGCGACGGTGGAGCGCGTGCGCGGCCAAAAAATCGACCGCGTCGAGTGCCTGTGGGAGCCGGGGATGGTGCTCGCGGCGCGCCTGCGCGAGGCGCTCGGCGTCGACGGGCTCGGCGTCGAGGCGACGATCCCGTTCCGCGACAAGGTGCGCATGAAGGAAGTGCTCGCGCAGGCCGGGGTGCGCATCCCGCGCTTCGCGCGCGCGCGCAGCGCAGCCGAGGTCCGCTCCGCCGCGAAGCACTGCGGCTATCCGCTGATCATCAAGCCGGTCGACGGCGCGGGCTCGGCTGACACCTACACTTGCCGCAACGACGCGGAGCTCGAGCACTCGCTCGGCCTCGTGCAGCATGTGAAGGAGCTCACCGTCGAGGAGTTCATCGAGGGCGAGGAGTTCACCTTCGACACCATCTGCACCGAAGGCCGCATCCTGTTCGAGAATGTCGGCTGGTACCGCCCCAAGCCGCTCATCGCGCGGCTGAACGACTGGATCAGCCCGCAGTGCATCGTGCTGCGCGACCTAGAGGCGCCGCATGTGAAGCAGGGCCGCCAGCTCGGCCGGCAGGTGCTCTCCGCCATGGGCTTCCGCTCCGGCTTCACGCACATGGAGTGGTTCTACACGCCCAAGGGCGAGGCCGTATTCGGCGAGATCGGCGCGCGCGCGCCCGGGGCGCGGCTCGTGCACATGATGAACTACTCGGTCGACGCCGACCTGTTCGTCGCGTGGGCCGAGGCGGTGTGCCACGGCCGCATCAGCCAAGACACGAGCAAGAAGTACAACGCCGCCATGGTGTTCAAGCGCGCGTCGGGACCCGGCCGCATCGTCACGCGCATCGACGGGCTCGAGAGCCTGATGGCGCGCTACGGCGAGCACATCTGCAACCTCGAAGTCGTGCGCAAGGGCGAGGCACGCCGCGACTACCGTCAGGTGCTCGTCGGTGACGGCTGGATCGCCAGCCGCCACCCCGACCTCGCCTTCACCTCCGACATGGCCGACGCCTTCGGGTCACAGCTCCTGATCCACGCGGACTGAAGCTCCCACCCAAGATGACTCACTCGCGCGTCGTCGTCCTCGGCCCCCAGCGGCTCCAGCCCACGCTCTCCGACGCCGTCGCGTCGCTCGGGCTGCGCGGTCGTCTCGCGGCCGTGACCGCGGGCTGGGAAGAGCGCGAAGCAGAGGACCAGGAGCTCTCCGCGCACCTCTCCGGTCGCACGGTCAACCTCGCCTTGTACGAGCGCGCCGACGGCGTGTTCCGCTACGACACCGAGCTGCACCAAGCGACGCGCGCGCGGCAGGACCGCATCCGCCGCAGCCAAGAGCTCTACCGCGTGCGCCTCTCGCACCAGCTCGAGGCCGCGCGCGAGCTGCTGCGCCGCGAGACGCGTCCGGGCTACGAGGGCCTCGTGCCGCCGCAGGTCGAGGGCGCGATCTCGGGCCTGCGCGCGCTCGACGACGAGCATGTGCAGCGCATCCGCTCGATCCATGTCGAGTTCGAGCAGCGCTGGAAGCCGTTCGAGCGCGAGAGCGTCGCGCTGCAGCGCCGCGAGCTCGAGGCGACGCTCGCGGACTGCGCGGGCCTGTGCATCGCCGGCGGCAATGTCGGCATCCTGCTCAACCGCCTGCGCATGTTCGGCGTGCTCGACCTGCTGCGCGGCCAGCCGATCTTCGCGTGGTCCGCGGGCGCGATGGTGCTCACCGAGCGCATCGTGCTGTTCCACGACTTCCCGCCGCAGGGCGCGGGCGATCCCGAGGTGCTCGAGGCGGGCTTGGGCGCGGTGAGCGGCCTCGTCGCGCTCCCCCACGCCGACAAGCGCCTCGCGCTCGGCGACGCCGCGCGCGTCTCGCTCTTCGCGCGCCGCTTCGCGCCCGACCTGTGCGCCGCGCTGCCCGCGCGCACGCGGCTGGACTGGCACGAACTCCGCTGGAGCGGCGAGAGCGGCGCGCGCAAGCTGTGCGCCGATGGCTCGCTCGCACAGGTGGGCGCATGAGCCTGCTCGGCGATCTCGCTGCGAAGAGCCACATCGGCCCCGCCGACATCGACGCGTTCCTGCGTTCGCACCGCTTCCCGCTGGTCGAGGGCCGCACGGTGACCTTCGTGTTCGTGGGCGCCGCCGACGAAGTGCGCCTGCGCCACTGGATCGCGGGCCTGCCGCCGTCCCAGATCTTCACGCGCTTCCACGACTCGCCGATGTGGACGCTGTCGATCGACATCCCCGAGGGCTCGCGCGTCGAGTACAAGCTCGAGATCGTCCGCGGCACTCACCACCAACTGATCCAAGACCCGCTCAACGAAGAGCTCGCGCGCGATCCCTACGGCGCGAACTCGGTGGTCTTCGGCGCCGGCTACGCGCGCCCCGACTGGGTGGGCCACGACACCGAGGCGCGGCTCGGCGAGATCCAGGAGCAGAAGCTCGAGAGCGCTGCCTTCGGCGACACGCGCGATGTGCTCGTGTATGTCCCCGCGCGCTTCCGCACGACGCGTCGCTACCCGCTGCTCGTCGTGCACGACGGTCCCGACTACCTCAAGTTCGCCAGCCTGCGCACGGTGCTCGACAACCTGATCCACCGCCTCGAGGTGCAGCCGATGGTGGTCGCGCTCACCGGCTCCCCCAACCGGCTGGTCGAGTACGCGAACGACGAGCGGCACGCGCGCTTCCTCGTCGACGAGCTCCTGCCGATGATGGAGTCGCGCTACCCGCTCCTGCCCCAGCCCGCCGCGCGCGGCCTGATGGGCGCGAGCTTCGGCGGCGTGGCCTCGCTCGCGACCGCTTGGCGCCGCCCGGGCGTGTTCGGCAACCTACTCCTGCAGTCGGGCTCGTTCGTGTTCACCGACATCGGTCCCAACGACCGCGGTCCGGTGTTCGATCCCGTCGTGCGCTTCATGAGCGAGTTCCGCGCGCGTCCCGGCCGCCCCGCCGACTCGGCCTATGTCTCCTGCGGCACCTACGAGGCTCTGATCTACTACAACCGCTCGATCGTGCCCCTGCTCCAGTCCACCGGCATGCATGTGCGCTTCACCGAGTCCCGCGACGGCCACAACTGGGAGAACTGGCGCGACCGCCTGCGCGAGGGCCTCACCACCCTCTTCCCCGGCCAATTGATGATGGTCTACGAATAGCGCCCGCCCGGCGGCTACGGCATCTACGGCGTCGCTCCGCTCCCGCCTCCGTGCCTGCGCCTTCGGGCGCGCAGCTCGTTCTCACTCGACGAGAACTGGGGCGAGCACGACCCGGAACCCGATGCTGATGCCCGTGACGCCGGGATCGTTGCCGTCCCGGATCGCGGAGCGGCAGTAGTCGGAGAAGCTGTACCAGCTGCCGCCGCGGATGACCCGGAACGGGCCGCCCAAAGTCGACGCTGACTGATCGCCTTGTGGCGGATAGTCAGCTGAATACTGGTCTTCGCACCACTCCCACACATTGCCGTGCATGTCGTGGAGACCCCAGGAGTTTCCTCGCTTTTGGCCAACTTCGTGGGCTGCTCTACCGCTGTTGCCTTGAAACCACGCCAGCGCGTCGAGATCGCCAGCGAATGCTCCAGTCGTCCCGGCGCGGCAAGCGTATTCCCATTCCGCCTCGCTCGGCAGACGCAGCTGGCCGCCGCTGCCCCCGAGAAACGACTGGCAGTCGTTCCAGCTCACATTCTCCACGGGATTGCGCGACGACTTGAACCAAGACGGGTCCGTCCCCTTCACCTTGCGCCACTGCTCCTGCGTCACTTCCGTCCGGCCGATGTAGAACGGCTTACGGATCGTGCGTGGATGCTGGCGCTCGTCGTCGCTTCTGCCCTCTTCCGCCTCCGGCGAGCCCATCAGGAACTCCCCTGGAGGGCAGAGCAGCAGCTCGATGCCGGTCGCATCATGCCGGATCTTCCAAGGCAGGCCCGTCTGCTTCATCCGCTCCCGCCCCGCGGCGTCCGTCACGATCGCCGCGTCCGGCTCCACCGTCACGACCTTGAAGCCCTCCGCCGGCAAGCTCCAGCGCGCGGCGCCCCCGCCCGTGTCACCGCCCGTGTCACCGCCCGTGTCACCGCCCGTGTCACCGCCCGTGGCGCCACACGCCGCCACGACCAACGCGAGCGCCATTGCGCACGAAGCGAACAAAGCGAGCGACCGTCGATTTCTGAACATGGTCCGATCTCCGACTCGGAAGAAGTGCCTGCAGGCAGGAAGGGCCGAAGTATGGAGCGAGGAGTCGAGCCTACGGCCCATGGCGCGCCCGACTACTGTGTCGCGAGTGGGAATCGCGGGCCCGAGGGGCAGCGGGCGTGCGCGGGGCGCAGCCTGCGGCGCGGGGTGTGGGCCGGAGGGGAGGGGGGCGCTGCTAGACTCCCGCGCCCTTCAAGAGTCCCCACCCGCGGCCAGCGCGTCGCGAGGAGCCCCGGCTTGGCCCAGATCACTCGACGTATCGGTCTCTCCCTCGGCGCGGATGCCTGCTGGCCCATCTGCTTCGAGGAACTCATGAAGGACCTCGACCTCGCGCTGCCCCTCGGCAAGGACACGCTGCGCTTCGAGGTCGAGCGCGTGACGATCGAGCCCTACGACCTGCGCGCGAAGGTGCCCTACGACCTCGTGATGGACCGCCTGACGCACTGGTACGCGGTGCGGCGCGAGTGGATCAAGAAGGCCACGCTGATGGACGGCGTGTATGTCTTCAACAACCCGTGGTCCGTGCAGTCGAACGAGAAGCACACGACCTACGCGGCGATGATGCGGCTGGGGCTGCCGATCCCGACCACATGGATGGTCCCGCCCAAGGACTACGAGGAGAAGCCGGACCTCGAGACGACGCTGGTGCGCTACGCGCGGCTGTTCGAGCTCGGCGAGATCGGAGCCAAGGTCGGCTACCCGCTGTTCATGAAGCCCTACGACGGCGGCGGCTGGGTCGGCGTGAGCAAGATCGACGACGAGGCCGCGCTGCGCCGAGCCTACGACAAGTCGGGCAAGCTCGTGATGCACCTGCAGAAGGGCGTGCTGCCGCACGAGCACTTCTGCCGCTGCATCGGGCTGGGCCCCCAGACGCGCGTCATTCGCTACGACCCGTCCGCGCCGCTGCACCAGCGCTACCTGAACGACAAGGACTACCTGCCCGACGAGACGCTCGACACGCTGCGCGACATCACGCTCACGATCAACGCGTTCTTCAACTGGGACTTCAACAGCTGCGAGGCGCTGTACGAGCAGGGCGAGTGGTTCCCGATCGACTTCGCGAACCCCTGCCCCGACAGCCAAGTGACGAGCCTGCACCGCCACTTCCCGTGGCTCGTGAAGGCCAAGCTGCGCTGGGCGCTGTATGTGGCCGCGACGAAGAAGAAGCTGCGCCTCAACCACGACTGGCAGCCCTTCTTCGACATCGCCGACAAGCAGCTCCCCTACCGCGAGAAGCTCACGCGCTACGCCAAGCTCGCGCGCGAGCGCATGGAGGCCGAGCGCTTCGAGGAATTCTGCGCCAAGCACCTCGCGCACCTCGACGAGGTCGCGTGGCAGTTCTTCGGCAGCGACCGCGCGCGGCACGCTGTGCGCACGAAGGTCGAGGCGCTGTTCCCCAAGCATGAGTGGGACAAGTTCACCGAGCACTTCTGGAACGAGCTGCAGGTCTGGCGCGCGGAGGACGCGGCGGCGCGCGCGGCGGCGGCGATCCCGGCCAAGAGCGGCGCGAAGGCGAGGAAGAGCGCGGCGCGCAAGTAGCCATGGGCAAAGGAACCGAAACATGGCGCTCGGAGCGGCTCGGTCGCGAGATCAAGGTCGTGCGTTGGGGCGAGGAGGGCACGCCCGTGCTGCTCTTCCCCACTGCCGGCGGCGATGCGGAAGAGATCGAGCGCTTCTGGATGATCGATGTGCTGAAGGGCCTGCTCGAAGAGCGCCGCATCAAGATCTACTCCTGCGACTCGACGGCCGGACAGGCGCTGCTCGCGGAGTCCAACAAGGTTGAACACGCCGCGCGCGCGCAGCAGCGCTTCGATGCCTTCGTGTACCACGAGCTCGTGCCGCTGATCCGCAAGGACTGCCGCTCGAGCAGCGTCGAGATCGTCACTGCGGGCGCGTCGATCGGCGCGTACCAAGCGCTCGCCGCGATCTGCCGCCACCCCGATGTCTTCAGGCTCGCGATCTGCATGAGCGGCACCTACGACCTCCACAAGTTCATGACGGGCGAGCCCAACTCGGACCACCACTTCAACACGCCCACGCGCTTCCTCTCGGACTTGCCGGAGGGCCCGCACCTCGAGCAGCTGCGCAAGCGTTTCATTTTGTTGACGCACGGCAAGGGCAAGGCCGAGGAGCCCGCGCAGTCCTGGCGCGTCGCCGATGTGCTCGGTCGCCGCCGCATCCCCAACCGCGTCGTCGAGTGGGGCGAGGAATGGCCGCACGACTGGACCACATGGCGCAAGATGCTGCCGCTGTACATCGAGGAGCTGATCGCCGCTCCGGCCTAGCGGCGCGGGCCTTGCGTTGCGCGCGGCGCGGACCGAAGGTGGACGCGCGGTGAAGCGGGTTCAGCGAAAATCCTCGGTCGGAGTGTGGTTCGCGGCGCTGGCGCTGCTCGCGCTCGTCGTGGCCGTGTGGCTGCGCAGCCGGCGCGGCGACAGCGCGGAATCGGGCGAGCAGGCGAGTGCACCGGAGGCGAGCGACTCGCGTGACGGCGGCACTCTTGAACGCGCGGACGAGGAGCGAGACGCGGGCGACTCGCGCTCGACGCTGGCGGAGGAAGCGCGCTCGGACGAGCCCGCCCCGAGCGCTGAGAGGGAGCAGGGCGTCGAGCTCATCGCGATCGTCGGCGCGCATCGCAGACGAGCGACGCCGGTCGAGCTGTGGTGGTGGCAGCCACGGGATCCCGAGAGCTGGCAGGAACTCCGCAGCGTCGAGCGCTGGATGCGATCGGGCGAGCTCGACGCGCGACTCGCACAGCATGCGCAGCCGCTCGCACCCGATGTGAACGGCGCTTTTCACGCGCCGGTGCCGCTCGCCGTGGGCTGCGTGGTCGCACGCGCGGAGGGACTGTGGGGCTGGTCGCCCGTGCTGCGCGCGAGCCCCGACCCGACCTACATCGAGCTCGAGTCCGACGAGGCGCTGCGCGTGCGCGTGCTCGATGCAGCCGGAGTTCCCGCACCGCTCGCGCGCGTCGTTCTGCGCCAGCGCTGGCCTGCGGACGAAGGAGCGCCCGCGACGACCGACCTCGCCATGGTGACGACGGATGTCGAAGGTCGCGTGCAGTTTCCGCACTTCCGCGGACTGATGCAGGCCGCGTGGGACTTCGACGCGCAGCATGTGCTCGCGGTCGCCGAGCCGTTCGCGCAGGCGGTCGAGTTCGAGTTCGATCCGACGCGACCGCCCGACGAGACGGTCGAGCTACGACTCCCTGCCTGCGGCAGCGTGGTGTTCGAGATCGACGGTGAAGCGCGCGGCGCGCAGTTCTCGCTGCAGCTCGCTCCCGCGAGCCCATCGGACGACGCGCTCGAACCGCAGGGCGGCGACTTCCTGCGCCCTGAGAGCGACGGGCTCGTGCACTTTCCCTATGTCGGTCTCGGCCTGCTGCTCACGCCGACATCCGTGGTCGACGGACGCCTCACGCTCCACGATGCGAGTGCCGCGCTCGGTCCGAGCCGTCCCGGCGAGGAGCGCCGCCTGCGCGTCGCCGTGCAGGCCGAGGCGAAGCCCGAGCGCCGCATCGTCGGCACGCTGGTCGGTCCCGCGCTGAGCTCGAGCGGCACGACGCGCGTCGACATCTCGCTGCGAGGGCAGGACTCGAGCGGCGCCGCATGGACGCAAGGTCTGCGCGTGCTCGTGCTGCCCGACGGTCGCTTCCTCATCCCGCTGCTGCGCGAGGCGGCCGGAGCGACGCAGCTCGAGTTCACCGCGCTCGGTCCTCGCGACGAGATCATCGCTCGCTCCGAAGTGACGGCCATCGCTCAGGTCGGCGTGAGCGAGCTCGATCTCGGAGCGATCTTCCTCGACGCGCGCTCGCTGCTCGTCGCGGGGCGCGTCCTCGATGCGGCCGGTCGACGCGTCGTCGGGGCACAGGTCCGCGTGTTTGGAACGCGCAGCCGCGGAGCGAGCACGGATGCCCGCGGCTGGCAGCGCTCGGAGGAGCTGCAGGCGCGCACCGGCCTCGACGGTGAGTTCGAAGTGCGCGGTGATGGTGCGTGGACCGCACTCGGCGTTTCCGCGTGGAGCAGCGATGGCGCGAGCGAGTTTCGCGTGGTCGAGGTCGGCTCGCGCGATGTCGTGCTCACGCTCGCCGCGGACGGCGCCCTCGCGGGTTCGATCTCGCTCGACGCCGGACTCGCTTGCGAGTATCTCCGCGTCGGCGTGCGCCCCGAGGGCGCGAGCTCCGCTCCGCGCGGCGCGATCCCCGACCGACGCACCGAGGTCGACGCGCTGGGCGAGTTCGTCGTGCGCGGCCTCGCGCCCGGCGCGTACACCGTGACCTTGTATGCAGCGGGTGCGCCCGCGCATGTCGCGCAGGTCCAAGGCGTGCTCGTCGAAGCCGGCCAGCTCGCGCGCGATCCGCGCCTCGATCCGCTCGAGCTCGGCAGTTGGAGCGTGCTGCGCGTCTTCGGCGCCGACGGCGAGCCCGCGAGCCGCGCATCCGCGCATGTATTCGATCGCGGCGCGCGACGCTGGCTCGCCCACGCCATGCCCTCGGGCAAGCTGATGCTCGAACGCGACACCGCGCCGCTGTGGCTCGCCGCTCCCGGCCACCTCATCGCGCGCTTCGATCCTGCGACGCGCGCGCCCAGCGTGCAGCTCGAGCGCGCGCCGCGCGTGCAGGTCGAAGTCGCGCCAAAGCTGCTCGAGTCCACCGCGGGCCTCCGGCTCGAGCTCGTCCTTCACTCCGCCGACCTGCCACCTGCGATCGCTCGCGTGCGCGCCCAGCACATCGCGATCGACTGCGCTCTCTCCGAGCCCTTCGGCCTCCACCACGCCACGCCGCTCTCCTCGACGCTCGTCCTCACCGGAGCCCGACCCGTCCCCGTCCCCCACCTGCTGCTCGGAAACGCGCGCGCCTCGGCCTCCCCTGAGGTGCTCACGCTCCAGATCACGCCCGCCGACCTCGTCAGCGCCCTCGCGCAGGCCCGCTGAAGCGAGCTCGAAGGTCGAGCGGCTCTAGTTCCAGGAACTGTAGGGCTCGGGGGTGCGGCTCGAGGCGCTCGGGGCGACGCCGAAGTCGTAGCCGGAGGGGACGACCGTGATGCCGGACTCGGTCACGGTGAAGTTCTTCGCGTCCTCCGCTCGGTCGTAGCCGATCTGGTAACCGTCGGGGACCTTGACCCACTTGTCGAGAATCGCACGGCGCACCTTGGCGCCCTTGCCGATCACGACGCCACCGAACAGGATCGAGTCCTCGACCAGCGCGTGTTCGTCGACGAAGTCGCGATTGCCGAGGATCGAGCGTCGCACCTTGCCACCCGAGACGATCACGCCCGGGCACAAGAGCGACTCGGTCACCTCCGCGCGCCGCCCGGAGCCCTCGTCGAGCACGGTCTTGGCCGGCGGGTCGGCGTGCCAGAGCGAGTAGACCGGCCAGTCGAGGTCGTAGAGGTTCAGCTTGGGGTTCACCGAGAGCAGGTCCATGTTGGCGTCGTAGAGCGCGTCGAGCGTGCCGACATCGCGCCAGTAGGGCTGCTCGCTGCCGTCGCGATCGATGAAGTTGTGCGCGTAGACCGGCACCTCCTCGATCATGCGCGGAATGATGTCCTTGCCGAAGTCGTGGCTCGACTTGGGATCGGCCGCGTCGGTGCGCAGGCGTCGCAGCAGCTCGTCGGTCTCGTAGACATAGATGCCCATCGAAGCGAGGCAGAAGCCGCTCTGGCCGAGAATCTCCGGCGCGTTCGCCTTGGGCTTCTCGACGAAGCTGGTCACGCGGCCGCGCGCATCGACCTGCAGGATGCCGAAGTGCCGCGCCTCGCTCGAGGGAATCTTGACCGCGCCGATCGTGAGCGCCGCGCGATGGATCAAGTGCTCGCGGATCATGCGGCTGTAATCCATCTTGTAGATGTGATCGCCCGCGAGGATGAGCACGTGCCGCGGCCGCTCTTCCTCGATCGTGTCGAGGTTCTGGTAGATCGCGTCGGCGGTGCCCTGGTACCACAGCCCCTTGCCTTGGTGGTGCGGCGGGCGAGTCGAGATGAACTGCTCGAGACGGCGCGGGAGGAAGTTCCAGCCGAAGCGAATGTGCTCCTCGAGCGAGCGCGCCTTGTACTGCGTCAGCAGGAAGATGCGCCGCAGCCCGGAATGGATGCAGTTCGAGAGTGTGAAGTCGATGATGCGATACGAGCCGCCGAAGGGCACCGCGGGCTTGGCGCGTTTGTCGGTCAGGGGACGCAGGCGCTCACCCTGGCCTCCGGCGAGGATCAGGGTCAGGGTTTCCTTCAGCTCCGAAGTCAGCGGCATCTGCGGGGGCTCCTTGGCGGTGTCGGGCTAGCTTGCCGTCCGAGGCTTGCCCGGCATAGCCCCGGGGCTAGACTCTTCGCGCCGCGCTCGATTCCGGGTCGGCATCCCCCGCTCTTTCCGCACCGATGGCCCGCAACGCACCGCCCTCCGCGTCCTCCCTCCGCCTGCCGCCCGATATGCGGCTCGGCGCCGTGGTCTCGACCTTCCACCACGACCTCACGGGGGCCATGCTTTCCTCGGCGCGCGCGGCCCTCGCGGAAGCCGGGCTCGCGGACGACGCCCTGCATGTGGTCGAGGTCCCCGGAGCCTTCGAGATTCCCATCGTCGCGCGCTCGCTCGCCATGCGCGGCGACCTCGCAGCGGTGCTGTGCTTGGGCATCGTGATCAAGGGCGAGACGACGCACGACTTCCACATCGCGTCCGCCGCGAGCCACGCCTTGGCGCGCGTGAGCCTCGACACGGACAAGCCGATGCTGATGGGCATCCTGACCTGCAACACCCTCGAGCAGGCGCGCGAGCGCGCGCTGCCGGGTTCGAAGCACGACAAGGGCCGCGAAGTGGCGCACGCCGCCGTGGCGGTGCTCGCGGCCCTCGAGCGCACGCGCGAGGTCGGCGGAACGAGCCGCAAGGCGGGCTTCGGCGTGCGCCCCGGAGGCGGCCAATGAAGAAGCGCACCCGCGGACGCGAGCTCGCGCTGCAGCTGCTCTACCAGCTCGACCTGCGCGGCGAGGATGTGCTCGCCATGGCCGAAGATCTGCTGCTCGAGGAAGAAGGTGACCGCGACGCGCGCGCCTTCGCGCTGCACATCCTGCGCGGCGTCCACGAGGAGCGCGACAACCTCGACGAGATCATCCGCTCCGTCGTGCAGAACTGGGACATCTCGCGCATGGCGGTGATCGACCGCAATGTGCTGCGGCTCGCGACATGGGAGATGCTGCACTCCAAGGATGTCCCGCCCAAGGTCGCGATCAACGAGGCGATCGAGCTCGGCAAGCGCTTCTCGACGCAGAACTCCGGCGCGTTCATCAACGGCATCCTCGACAAGATCAAGTCGCGCCATGTCGACGCCAAGGGCGCGCCCCAGGAGTGAGCGCGTGGGCCTGTTCGATCGCCTGAAGGAACGACTGACGCGCACGCGCGAGGCGCTCAGCGACAACATCGCCAAGCTCTTCAAGGGCGGGCGGCCGATCGATCGCGCGCTGCTCGACGAGCTCGAGGCGCTGCTCTACCAAGGCGACCTCGGGCCGATCGCCGGCGAGGTGATGGCCGAGATCAACCGTCTGCACGAGCGCGGCGAGATCAAGGGCGAGGACGAGGTGCGCGCGGTGCTGCGCGAGGTCCTGCTCGGTTTCGTCGCGCCCGCGGGCGTCACGCCGGGCGAGGCGAGTCTCTCCCATCGGCCCACGATCGTGCTGGTGGTCGGCGTCAACGGCTCGGGCAAGACCACCTCGATCGCCAAGCTCGCGCATCGCTTCCAGTCGCAGGGGCACAGCGTGCTGCTCGCCGCCTGCGACACATTCCGCGCCGCGGCCGCGGAGCAGCTCCAAATCTGGGCCAAGCGCAACAACGCGCCGATCGTGCGCGGCAAGGAGGGCGCGGATCCGGCCTCCGTCGCGTTCGATGCCGTCGAGAGCGCCTGCGTGCTCGGGATCGATGTCGTGCTCGTCGACACCGCGGGCCGCCTGCACACGCAGACCAACCTGATGCAGGAGCTCGCCAAGGTGCGCCGCGTGATCGAGAAGCGCCTGAGCGGCGCGCCCCACGAGGTCTGGCTCGTTCTCGACGGCACCAACGGCCAGAACGCGATCCGACAAGCCAAGGAATTCACCGCGCATGTGCCGGTCTCGGGCCTCGTGATCACCAAGCTCGACGGCACCGCGCGCGGCGGGGCCGTGTGCCAGATCGTGCGCGAGCTGCGCCTTCCCATTCGCTACATCGGCACCGGCGAGCAGCTCGACCTGCTCGAGCCCTTCGACCCCGCCGCCTTCGTCGACGCCCTCGTCTCCACCACCGCCGGCGCGACCCCGCTTTGAGCGTCGAAGCGCGTGCGGCGGGAGAGGTCAGCGCGGAGGCGTGAGCTCGAAGGCAGAGTCGTCGAGCGCCGGATCGAGCTCGGGGCGCAGGAACAGCGTGGTCTCGACCATGCGCTCGCTGGCGACGGCGGGCGTATCGGCGACGAGCTGGCGGAGTTCTGGCGAGAGTTCGGCGCGCGCGGCGAGCTCGCGCAGGGCCGCGTCGCGCTCAGGCGAGTGGCGCAGGCGCGAGAAGGTGCGCAGGACGAGCGGACGCTCGAGCGCGATCCACGCGACGAACACGCCACCGACGAGGCTCTTCTCCAGACGCCGGGTACGGACACCGTCGATCTCGTCCTCACCCGCGGGCTGCAATCCGTCGAGAGGACTTGCTCCGTCGAGCACGCCGAGCAGGCGCGGCACGAGCGTTGCGGCGCCGCCGCACGCTGGACTCCAGCGCTCGAGAACTTCCGCGAGCGAGCCCGCCGACGCGAGAGCGGGCTCGGAAAGCTCGACCTTCGTCTCCCACGCGAACAACCCGCGCGCGTTGCGCCACAGCGCCGCGTGCGGCCACTCCTCGTGCGGACCGACGCCCATCGCCTTCCACTCGAAGAGGAAGCGCGCCGGCCGCACGAAGGCGGTCTGGAACGGGAAGCGGCAGGTCGCGCGTTGCCACGACTTCGAGCCGCGCGCGACCATGACCGCAGCTTCGCCCATGTCGCGGTAGCTGCGGCAGCCCGCGTACGCCGCGCAGGTACGCGCGACGAGCTCGTTCACGGCGCGCTCCCCGCCATCGCGACCACCCGATAGCGCTTGCCGTCCTTCTCGATACGCCCGAACGCCGTATCGACATCGTGATAGAAAAGCCCGATCCACCCGCGCTCGGCCGCGCGCGCGATCCACTTCGCGCGCACCTCGAAGCTGCGCGCGACATCGATGTCGTAGGCCATGATGTAAGGCGGCTGCACATGGTGAGCCGTCGGAACGATGTCGGACCAGAAGATCGCGCCGTCATCGCGCTCCTCGTCGAGCGTGATCACCGCCACGCCGTCCGAGTGGCCACCGAGGACATGTGCACGCAGTCCGGGGACGATCTCCGCGCTGCCCTCGTAGGCGACCAGCAAGCCCGCACGCGCCAGCGGCTCGACATCTTCCGCGCGATAGGACGCCCGGCGCACATGGTCGGGGTTGAGAGCGTTTGCGATCTCGATCTTCGGCAAGTAGTGGCGCGCGTTCGGGAAGAGCGGCGCGAGCGCGCCTCCGCGCTCGACCACGGCCGCGCCGAAGTGATCCCAGTGCGCGTGCGACGCGACGACATGTGTCACCTGCTCCGGGCGAACGCCGCAGCGCGCGAGCGACTCCGCGAGTCCGGTCGCAGCCTCGATGCCGTAGATCGTGCGCTTCTTCGCATCCCAGCGTGCACCGATGCCGCACTCGATCACCGCCACGATCTCGCCCTTGCGCGCGAGGAACGGACGCAGCGCGATGAGGATGCGATTGTCCGCATCCGGCGGCGTCAGCGCGCGCCACATCGTCGCGGGGACGACGCCCCACATCCCGCCACCGTCTAGGCGCAGGAACCCGTCGGAGAGTTCGGTCACATCCCAGCCGCCCGCGCGCAGCGAGCGCGCGCGGTACGGCGGCGGGACGATCGACGCGGGAACGAGGCTCACGCGCGCCCTAGCGCAGGATGTTGCGCGCGATGATCAGGCGCTGCACTTCGCTCGTGCCCTCGCCGATCACGCACAGCTTCGCGTCGCGCCACATGCGCTCGACCGGATACTCGCGGCTGTAGCCCATGCCGCCGTAGATCTGGATCGCATCGTAGGTGACGCGCATCGCGCACTCGCTCGCGAGCAGCTTGCCCATGGCCGCCTCCTTCGAGTACGGCAGTCCCAGATCCTTGAGCCGCGCGGCGTGGTAGACGAGGTGGCGCGACGCTTCGATGTCGAGCGCCATGTTGGCGAGCTTGAACTGCACGGCCTGCAGGTCGGAGAGCGTGCCACCGAACGCCTCGCGCTCCTTGGCGTACTTGAGCGCGCACTCATAGGCGCCCTCGGCGATGCCGAGCGACAGCGCGCCGATCGAGACGCGCCCGCCGTCCAAGGTCTTCATGAAGGTCTTGAAGCCCTCGCCGGTCGGCCCGAGCAGGTGGTCCTTGGGAATGCGCGCGTCCGCGAACACCAGGCTGCCCCAGTCCGAGCCGCGCATGCCGAGCTTGTGCTCGCCCGGCTCGAGGAAGAAGCCGTCGATGCCCTTGGGCACGACGAAGGCGCTGATGCCCTTGGCCCCGATGCCCGGCGTCGTCACCGCCGTGACGATGAATGTCCCGGCGTAGTTCGCGTTGGTGCAGAAGCACTTGCGGCCGTTGAGGCGCCAGTGCGTGCCCTCGTCGATCGCCGTGGTGAGCGTGCCGCCGGAGTCCGAGCCCGCATTGGGCTCCGTTAGGCCGTAGGCGCCCATGTGATCGCCACGGATCAGGCCCGGTACATACTGTTCGCGCAGGTGCATGCCGAAGGCATAGATCGGCCATGTGCCGAGCGAGACATGCGCCGCGAGCGTGAGGCCGGTCGAGCCGCACACCTTGGCGAGCTCCTCGACCGCGAGGCAGTAGGACAGCGTGTCGCCGCCCGAGCCGCCAAGGTCCTCACTGAAGGGAATGCCCGGCAGGCCGAGGTCGACGATCTTCCTCCATGTCTCGACGCTGAAGCGGTGCGATTCGTCGATCTCCGCCGCGAGCGGCGCGACCTCGGTGCGCGCGAACTCGCGCACCATGTCGCGGATCATGAGCTGCTGCTCGGTCAGATCGAGCCCGTGACGAATCTCGGGAAAGGTGATGCCAGCCATGGAGCGCGTTGCCTTCCTAGTACTCGATCTTCCAACCGGCCGTGCGCCGAGCCTTCTCGCCGCCCGAGGGCGACGGCGTCTCGTCGTCGTCCTCGCCTTGACTCTGGTAGAAGTCCTTGCTGCGTCCCGCGCCAACCCACTCGATCAGCGCGGCGCGCGAGAACTTCCACTCGCGGCCGATCTTGCGCGCCGGGATGTTCTGCGTGTGCAGCACCTTGTTGAATGTCTTGACGCTGACGCCGAGCAGTTCCGCTGCTTGTTCGATCGTCAGGATGTCTCGCCCCGAATCACTCTCGCTCATGTTCAC
>VGYZ01000038.1 GCA_016872795.1 Planctomycetota bacterium | reverse complement strand
CCGGGCTGCTGGTTGCCGGTCTGGAAGAACGTGATGCCGGGCTCATGGTTGATCGCCTCGGTTTCCATCGAGTGGATGAAGGCGATCTCGTTCGCGACGCTCGCGGTGTGCGGGAGGATCTCCGGGAGCCACACACCGCCCGTGCGGTTTTCCGCGCGCTGGAAGCGGAACATCGACGGCGCAACGGGGAAGCGCGTCTGGCCGCTCGTCATCGTCGTCAGGCGCTGGCCCTTGCGAATCGAGTCGGGCAGATCTTGGTTGAAGCGCCGACGCAGCTCGGGCTTGTAGTCGTAGAGATCGAGGTGGCTCGGACCGCCCTCCATGTGGAGGTAGATCACGCGCTTGGCCTTCGGCGCAAAGTGCGGGCCGAGCGGCCGGGGCGCATCCTGCGCCGCGAACGCGCTCGGGCCGCCGAGCAGCGAGCCGAGCGACAGCGCGCCGAGTCCGGCGCCGATCGATGTGGCGGCGCGGCCGAAGAAGCGGCGACGCGTGAGCGAGAGGTAGTGTTCTTCGATCGGGTTCATGGTCAGCCTCTGCAAATCGTGACATCGAGGTTGAGCAGGCTCGAGCACAGCACGGTCCACGCGGCGAGCTCCGCGGGATCCACACCCATCGGAGCCGGCGACTCGCCGACTTCGACGAGCGCCTTGGCATCCTCCGGCGCGCCTTGGTAGCGCACGCGGAAGTCCGCCAGCGCCGCACGCAGCAACGCGAGCTCGTCGGCATCCGGCTGTTGTGCGGTCACGCGTCGGAACGCGCGCACGATGCGCTCGTCGTCGCCGCTCGCCTCTCCGAGTGTGCGCGTCGCCAGCGCGCGCGCGGCCTCGACGAATTGTTCGTCGTTCCAGAGCACGAGTGCCTGCAGCGGCGTATTCGTCGCGATGCGCCGGATGTTGCAGAACTCGCGCGTGGGCGCATCGAGCGTCAGCATCGCGGGCGGCGGACAGGCGCGCTTCCAGTAGGTGTACAGGCTGCGGCGCCACAGAGCGTCGCCCGTGCCGCGCTCGTAGAGGCGCGTGTTCGACGCCGGCATCGCCACTTCCTGCCACAGACCCTCGGGCTGGTAGGGCTTCACCGAGGGGCCGCCGAAGCGCTCGACCAAGAGACCCGAGGTGTACAGCGCGAGGTCGCGAATTGCCTCCGCGTGCAGGCGACGGCGCGAGCCGCGCGCGAGCAGCGCGTTCTCGGGATCGCGCTCGGCGAGGTCCTCGCGACGGCGCGAGACCTGCGCGTAGGCCTCGCTGGTGAGCAGGATGCGGAGCATGTGCTGCACATCCCAGCCGCTCTCGCGGAACTCGACCGCCAGCCAGTCGAGCAGCTCCGGATGCGTCGGGAATGCGCCCTGCAAGCCGAAGTCCTCCGTGGTCGCGACGATGCCCGAGCCAAACACGAGCTCCCAGATGCGGTTCACCGCCACGCGCGCGACGAGCGGGTTGTCCGCCGCGAGCAGCCATTGCGCGAGCCCGATGCGGTTGGCGGGCGAGCCAGTGGGCAGCGTGCCGAGCGCCGAGGGCACGCTGCGCGCCACGGGACGGCTCGTGTCCGGCTTGTCGTAGGCACCGCGCATCAGCACGAATGTGTCGCGCGGCATCGCCGCCTCGCGCATCACCATCGTGCGCGGGATGCGCGCCTCGAGAGCGCGCAGCTCGCCCTCGAACGCCGCGATGCGCTCGCTGCGCGCACGGTACGTCGGCGAGAATTCCGTGAGCCAGCGAGCTTCGAGCCGCGCTTCGAGCTCCTTCCAGCGCGCCTCGCGCGGGAGGAGCGCCGCGACCAGATCGCCGGAGAACTCCCCGTCGCGACGCTTCTCGCGCCAGTAGAAGCCACCTTGACCACCGGTGTTGACGACCTTGAAGACCACGCTGCGCGTGCCGCGCGCGAAGCTCGCCTTCGCGGCGTCCTGATCGGCGGCGGCTGCGCGATCGATCTGGTTCTTGTAGATTTCCGCGCCGTCGACGAACACGCGCATGCCGTCGTCGCTGCCGAGCGCGAGCTCGAGCTCGCGCGCCGTCGGAACGAAGAGCCGCTTGGCCACATAGCAGTTGTTCGCGCCGCCGGGCAGCTCGTTGACGCGCCCGTCGAGACGCACATCGTCGAACGACCAGCCCTTGTCGCCGAACTTGGCCGCGAGATCGAGACTCGCGGCCGTCTCAGGACCGTCGACGCGCTCGAACAGCTCGCTGCGCTCGCCGTTGAAGGGCCCGCACAGGTACCAGCCGCTCGATGCGACTGGCAGGCGCGCGAGCAGCGCGTCGCTCGCCGCCGATGTGCTCACGCGCACGCAACCGAGCGTGTGGCGTGCGTAGACCGAGGTGTAATCGAGCGTCACGACGAGCTCGCTGCCGCCCTCGAAGCCGAACGGCTCGTCCGCGAGGAGCAGGAGCACGCGCGAGCCTTCGCGCTGGTGACCGTTGACGGCCCAGCCCAAGTTGTCGCCGCCCGCGAGCACGTTGACTGCGCGGAAGTCGCCGTTGGGCTGCTCGTGGTCGGCCCAAGCCCACTCGAGCCGCAGCGTGCGACGTTGCGCGGGATCGAGGCTCGACACAACCTCCGCACGCACTTCGCTCAGCACGGCATTGCCGTTTTCCGCGCGACCGACGCGGCCGTGCGGCAGGTCCGGATGCGCGAGCGCCTCGACGAGCAGCAGCCGCTGATCGGTCGCCTGCGTGCGCAGCCGCAGCACATGCGTGTCCGTGTCGGGATTCGCGCCGCTCGCGAGCACGGATCCATCGGCCTGCACCGCGAGCGTCACACCCGCCGACGCGCTTGCTTCGACGACCTGCGGCAGGGTCCAGCCGAGCCCCTCGTCCGCGATTTCCGCGTGGAAACGCGCAAGTTCCTCAGCCTCGCCCGGCCCGCGCTCTCCGAGCCGCGCGCGCTCGCCGTCGAGCTCGCCGCCGAGGCGCGCGCGCTCCGCGAGGTCCGCCTCGCTCGGCACTTCGAGGAACGGCTCGAAGGCGCGGTTCGAGTCCGGCACCTGCGAATACAGCCCCGGCTCCTCGTTGGAGTTGAAGTACGAAAACAGCGCGTAGTAGTCGGCCTGCGACAGCGGGTCGAACTTGTGGTCGTGGCAGCGCGCGCAGCCCATCGTGAGCCCGAGGAACACCGCGCCCGTCGTCGCCGTGCGATCGGCCGCGTACTCGATCTTGTACTCCTCGTCGATCGCGCCGCCTTCGTCGGTCGTCACATGGTTGCGGTGGAAGCCGCTCGCAACCCTCTGGTCGAGCGTCGCGTCGGGCAGGAGATCGCCGGCGAGCTGCTCGAGCAAGAACTGGTCGAAGCGCATGTTGTCGCGATAGGCGCGCAGCACCCAGTCGCGCCACGGCCAGATCTGGCGTCCGGCGTCCATGTGGATGCCGCTCGTGTCGGCATAGCGCGCGGCGTCGAGCCACGGCGTTGCCATGCGCTCGGCGTAGCGCGAGCGCCACGGCTCCTCGCTGAAAATCCGGTCGATCCAGCGTTCGAGCTTGTCCGCGCGCGCGTCCGCTGCGAACGCGTCGAGCTCCTCGAGCGTCGGCGGCAAACCGGTGAGATCGAGGAACACGCGGCGCAGCAGCGTCGCATCGTCCGCGCGCGGACTCGGCTCCAGCCCCTCGTCCAAGAGGCGCGCGCGCAGGAAGCGGTCGACCGCGTTGCGCGACCACGCCTTGTCCGCAACCTTCGGCACCGCGGGCCGGCGCGGCGCGACGAACGACCAGTGCGGCTCGTACTCTGCCCCGTCGTCGATCCAGCGCCGCACGAGCTCGAGCTCGAGTTCGTCGAGCGGCTTCTTCTTGGCCGACGGCGGCGGCATGCGCACGAGGTCGTCGTGGCTCGTGAGTCGCCGCCACGCTTCGCTCTCCTCCGCCCGCCCGGGGCGCAGCGCGGCGCGTCCCTCGCGCTCGGCGGTCGCGCCCTCGAATGTGTCGAGCCGCAGCCCGGCCTGCCGCTTGGCCTCGTCCGGACCGTGGCACGAGAAGCAACGATCCGTGAGGATCGGACGCACATCTCGGTCGTAGTGCGGCACGGAGCGCGCGAACGAAGCGGCGCGGCGCGGCGCTTCACCGCACGGAGCGGCACTCGCGAGCGCGAGGGCGCCCGCGGCAAGCGCCAGCAAGGCGACGAACAAAGGAGAGCGAAGCGAGCGCTGTGCGATGTTCAAGAGCGAATCCTCCATGTGCATCGTAGCAGGCTCGTCGAATCCTCCACATGCATCGTAGCAGGCTCGTCCGAGGCTGCCGCCGTGCCCGCGACGCATCATCGGGGGCCGGCCGCGCGAGCGCTCCTCGCCCGCGCTCCACGGCCAGAATGGCCGCGTGCGGAAGACCCTGAGACTCGCGCCCGAGTCGCAGTTCTTGATCCTCGCGGCCGCCGTGGGCGCCGCGGGAGCGCTGCTCGACGCCCTACTGCGCTGGCTGATCTCGCTCTCGCACCGCGTGTTCGTCTCGCTCACGAGCGAGATCTTCACGCCGCTCGGCTTGGGCTGGAAGCCGCTCTTGTTCGTGCTCGCGCCGACAGTAGGCGGACTCGCCGTGGGCCTCCTCGGGCACTGCTCGCGCAGCGAGGTCGGCGGCTACGCCTGCCGTCGTTCCTCGAGAAGGTGAACCTGCGCGTCGACGACCTGCGGCCGCGACTGATCCTGCTGCGCTCGCTCGCCGCCGCGATCACGCTCGGCTCGGGCGGCTCGGCGGGCGTCGAAGGCCCGATCGCCTCGCTCGGCGGCGGCATCGCGGCCTGGATCGGGCGCGTGCGGCAGCTCGCGGGCGAGCGCGTGCGCGTGATGGTCGCCTGCGGGGCGAGCGCGGCGGTCGCGGCGGCCTCCGGCGCGCCGATCGCGGGGGTGTTCTTCACCCAGGAGATCGTGCTCGCGGGCAACTACGACCTGCGGAACTTCGTGCGCGTGGTGGTCGCGGCGGGGTCCGCGACCGTGGTGGCGCGCGCGATCCGAGGCGATGCGCCGCTGTACGACGTGGCGCCCTTCGAGCTCGTGAGCGCCGGCGAGCTCGGCGCCTACCTCGCGCTCGGCCTCCTGTGCGGCCTCGTCGGAGCGCTCTTCGCGCGCCTGTTCTTCGCGACCAAGCGCCGCTTCGCGGCTTCGACCCTGCCCGCCCCGTGGCGCCCCGCGCTCGGCGGCGCGCTCGTCGGCCTGATCGCGCTGCTCTCGCCCGGCGTGCTCGGCACCGGCGAGGAAATGATCGAGGTCCTGCTGTCGATCGACCGCACGACCACCGCGGCGATCCTCCTCGCGCTCGGCACGCTGGTCGTCGCCAAGGCGGTCGCGACCTCGCTCGCGATCGGCTCCGGCTGAGCGGGCGGCATCTTCGGCCCGTCGCTCGTGCTCGGAGCGGCGTTGGGCGCCGCGGTCGGCGGCGTGGCCGACCGGCTGTGGCACGAGGGCACTTCGATCCCCGGACACTACGCGATGATCGGGATGGGCGCGCTGCTCGCCGCGACCGCGCGCGCGCCGCTCACCGCCATCTTCCTCGTGTTCGAGCTCACGGGCTCCTCCTCGACGGCCGTGCTCGCCTCGCGCGGCCTGCGCCTGCGCGGAGGCCGCGAACTCGCGGCGTTCGACAGCGTCACGGCGGAGCAGGCCATGCGCCCGGGCTTCGAGGGCGTCCCCGCGTCGACCACGGCACCGGCGTTGCAGGCGCTGGTGTCGCGCTCGCGGGCGAGCGCGTATGTGGTCGTCGACGAGCGCGACGAGATGGTCGGTTTACTCTCCCTGCAGGACCTGTGCCAGCGCCGCGTGGTGACAATCTTCGCGGACGAGACGCTCTCGGTCGCCATCGAGCGCCTCGATGAGCACGGTTTCCGCCAGCTGCCGGTGGTCGCGCGCGAGAACCCGCGCCGGGTGGTCGGCATGCCAGAGCGAGCGCACATCCTCACCGCCTATCGCCGCTCGCTCGTCCGCCGGAGCGAGGCGGCCGCTGCGGACGACTCCGGCTCAAGCTCGTGACGGGCCACCCCGAGGCCGAGGGGATGGGAACAGCCACGCCTGCGGCGCGCTACAATCCGCCGTTCGAAGGCTGTGCTCCCCCGTCGCGAGAAGGCGACGCCGCAGCCCGTGCGAGAACCCCGAGGGCCGGGTGGCCCAAGAGTGCATGCCGTGGCGTCGATCCCCTCGTTCCTGTCCCCGACCGACACCTTCGTCCGCCGCCACATCGGCCCGAACGACTCGGATGTCGCGCAGATGCTCGCGTCCATCGGCTCGCGAAGCCTCGACGCGCTGATGGAGGAGACCGTTCCGGGCGCGATCCGCATGCGCCGTCCGTTCGCGCTCGGCGGCGAGCGCGGCGAGCACGAGCTGCTCGCGGACTTGAAGCAGATCGCGAGCGCCAATCAGGTCTTCCGCAGCTTCATCGGGCTGGGCTACTACGGGACCATCACCCCGCCGGTCGTCCTGCGCAACATCCTCGAGAACCCGGGCTGGTACACGCAGTACACGCCGTACCAAGCCGAAATCAGCCAGGGCCGCCTCGAGGCGCTGCTCAACTGGCAGACGATGGTGACCGACCTCACCGCTCTGCCGCTCTCCAACGCGTCGCTGCTCGACGAGGGCACGGCCGCGGCCGAAGCGATGGCGATGTGCCACTCGGCGACCAAGGGCAAGCGCTCGACATTCTTCGTCAGCGAGCGCTGCCTGCCGCAGACGATCGCGGTCGTGCAGACGCGCGCGGAGGCGCTCGGATGGGATGTGATCGTAGGCGACCACGAGAGCTTCGACTTCGCCAAGCGACCGGTGTTCGGCGCACTCGTGCAGTACCCGACGGCCGATGGCGAGGTGCTCGACTACGCGCCGCTCGTGCAGAAGGCCCACGACGCGGGCGCGCTGGTCGTCGTCGCGACGGACCTGCTGGCGCTGACGGTCGTGCGCGCTCCCGGCGAGTTCGACGCCGACATCGCGGTCGGCTCGGCCCAGCGTTTCGGCGTCCCCATGGGCTACGGCGGCCCCCACGCCGCGTTCCTCGCGACGAAGGACACCTTCAAGCGCGACATGCCCGGCCGACTGATCGGCGTGAGCAAGGACTCGCGCGGCAAGCCGGCCCTGCGCATGGCGCTGCAGACCCGCGAGCAGCACATCCGCCGCGAGAAGGCCACCAGCAACATCTGCACCGCGCAGGTGCTGCTCGCCGTGATGGCGGGCATGTACGCCGTCTACCACGGACCCGACGGGCTGCGCGCGATCGCGCAGCGCGTCCACGCCTCGACGGCGCTGCTCGCGCGCGGCCTCGGCAAGCTCGGCTACAAGCTCGCGCACGGGCGTTACTTCGACACGCTGCGCGTGCAGCTCGGCGACAAGCGTGCGGAGACGATCGTCGCCACGGCGCGCGGCAAGCAGGTCAACCTGCGCTGGATCGACGAGCACGCGGTCGGCATCTCGCTCGACGAGACGGTCACGGCGAGCGACCTGCGCACGCTGTTCGAGATCTTCGGCGGCCAGGCGGGCGCGAAGCTCGACCTCGGCGAGCTCGGGACCGGCCTCGACGCATCCCTCCCGCTCGCGCGCACCTCGAGCTACCTCACGCACCCCGTGTTCCACCGCTACCACGCGGAGCACGAGATGCTGCGCTACATCCGCAAGCTAGAAGGCCGCGACCTGTCGCTCACGGCGGCCATGATCCCGCTCGGTTCGTGCACGATGAAGCTCAACGCAACGAGCGAGATGATCCCCGTCACATGGAGCGAGTTCGGCAACCTCCATCCATTCGCGCCGGTCGGGCAGGCCGCCGGCTACACGCGCCTGTTCGAGACGCTCGAGCACGCGCTGCGCGAGGTGACGGGCTTCGAGGGCATCTCGCTGCAGCCCAACGCGGGCTCGCAGGGCGAGTACGCGGGCCTGCTCGTGATCCGCGCCTGGCATCGCCACCGCGGCGAGCCGCACCGCAACGTGTGCCTGATTCCGACGAGCGCCCACGGCACCAACCCAGCGAGCGCCGTGATGGCGGGCATGCAGGTGGTCGTCGTCGCCTGCGACGAGCGCGGCAATGTTGACATCGCCGACCTGCGCGCCAAGGCCGTCGCGAACTCCGCCAACCTCGCCGCGCTGATGGTGACCTACCCCTCGACCCACGGCGTGTTCGAGGAGTCGATCCGCGAGATCTGCGCGATCGTGCACGAGCACGGCGGGCAGGTGTACATGGACGGCGCGAACATGAACGCGCAGGTCGGCCTGTGCCGCCCCGGCGACTTCGGCGCCGATGTCTGCCACCTCAACCTGCACAAGACCTTCTGCATCCCGCACGGCGGCGGCGGCCCCGGCATGGGCCCGATCGGCGTGCGCGCGCACCTCGCCCCGTTCATGCCGACTCACCCGCTGGTCAAGACCGGCGGCGAGCGCGGCAGCGGCGCGGTCTCGGCCGCTCCGTGGGGCAGCGCGAGCATCCTCGTGATCCCGTGGATCTACATCCAGCTGATGGGCGCCGCGGGCCTGCGCCGCGCGACCGAGGTCGCGATCCTCAACGCGAACTACATGGCCGAGCGCCTGCGCCCGCACTACCCGATCCTCTACAGCGGCAAGAACGGCCGCGTGGCGCACGAGTTCATCATCGACCTGCGCCCCTTCGAGAAGAGCGCGGGCGTGGTGGCCGAGGATGTCGCCAAGCGCCTGATGGACTACGGCTTCCACTCGCCCACCATGTCGTTCCCCGTCGCGGGCACGCTGATGATCGAACCCACCGAGTCCGAGGCGCGCGCCGAGCTCGATCGCCTGTGCGACGCGCTGATCTCGATCCGCGCCGAGATCGCGGCCATCGAGGCCGGTCGCGCCGACCGCGTCGACAACCCGCTCAAGGGTGCTCCGCACACGATGGACATGGTCGTCTCCGACGACTGGAAGCGCGCCTATTCGCGCGAGCAGGCCGCCTTCCCGGCGCCGTGGACGCGCGAGCGCAAGTTCTGGCCCTTCGTCGGCCGCGTCGACAACGGCTACGGCGATCGCAACCTCGTCTGCACCTGTCTGCCGATCGAGGCCTACGCCGACGCGCCGAGCGACGCGCAGGGCGCGCTGGCGAGCACGGAAGCCTGAGGGCGCGCGCCGTGGGACTCCTACGCAAACTGCTCGCGTTCCTGCACCTGCAAGGCCACGGCGAGCTGCTCGCCGTCGGCGCGCGCGCTCCCGCGTTCGAGCTCCCCGACCACACCGGAGCGAGCGTGCGACTCTCCGACTTCGCGGGCCGCACGGTCGTCCTGTGGTTCTACCCCAAGGCCGACACGCCCGGCTGAACGCTGCAGGGCTGCGGGTTCCGTGATCGAGCCCGCGAATACGCAGAGCGCGGCATCGAGGTGCTCGGCATCTCGTTCGACGCGCCGGAGCACAACCGCGCCTTCGCCGAGAAGTTCTCGTTCCCCTTCCGCCTGCTCTGCGATACCTCGCGCGACATCGCCATCGCCTACGGCGCCGCCCGCTCGCGCCGCGACCGCTTCCCCGCGCGCTACACCTATGTGATCGGCCCCGATGGCCGCATCCTCGAGGCTCTCGACACGAGCTCGCCCGCCTCGCAGGCCGCCGAGATCCTAGCCCGCCGCTAGAAGCGGAAAGTCGTGCCGAACTTGAGCGCGACTTCGGTGGTCGTGCCGACGAAGTGCGGACCGGCGCTCGACCAGCCTTGGTTGAGCACGAGGTAGGCCTGCGTGCCGGGCTGGAAGATCCACCACAGGCGGCTGTTCCAGCCGACAAGCTCGCTGACAGAGTCCCACTGCACATAGTTGGTCCACGACACATCGTTGCTCGCGAACAGCGCGAAGCTCAGGCGTGCGACGTCGACCGTGAAGGAGCCATCGGCGAGGCGCGCGTCGGTGCGCTCCCACTCGGTCGAAGCGAGGAAATGCCCGCTGGGACGCCATGCGAGCGACGCGAACCACTCCTGCGCGCGGCCGTCCCAGTATTCGCCCACCGAGAACGAGCCTTCCACGGACAGCGCGCGACGGTCGGAGGACTCGACTTCGAGTCGCGCACGGTCGAAGCGGTAGTCGCCGCTCGCGACCTCGATCCCGTCCTGGATCTCGAACGGCGCGAGCAGCACCTCGCGCGTCGCCGCGAGCTCGAGCCGCACGGAGTCATTGCTCTCGAAATACAGCCCGAAGGGCTGGATCTCGGCCTCGAAGGTCTGCGTGTCGCCGTCGATGCCCGTCACCCAGTTGGCCTCGACCTGCGCCTCGTACTGGCGCACGAGCTCGCCGTTGAGACGCGGCCTCCATGTGTAGCTGCCGTCGTGCCGCCGAATTCCCGTGCGCGCCACGAAGCCCAGCTTGGGATCGAAGTCCTCTTCGATCGTCGCGGTCCCGATACTCCAATTGAATTGGTCGTTGGGATAGGAGAGCTTCCCGGCCCACGCCGTGTCCTTGCCGCCGCCAGTCTCGTTGTCCGTGCGCAGCAGGTAGGAATTCCAGCGCAGAGTGCCGTCGCCGAGGAATTCATTGGTGCGCAAGTTGAGATCCGCGCCGTAGGTGTCGGCGCGCTCGTTCGACGACGGGTCGCCGCTGGTCCAGATCACGCCGACATCGGACTGCTCGAGGATGTTGCGCGAGACGCGCCCCGTGAACAGGTTGCGACCCTGCTGGGTGTCGCTGTCGCCGGTCTGAGCATCGAGGACGCCGAAGTTCCAGCCGTCCGTCTGGCCGGTGAGCTTCGCCGCGGCGTCGATCGGCACCTTCTCGCGATTGCGGTCGAGGCCGATGCGGCGCGAGAAGAACGGGATCACATCGGTCGAGCCGCCGAACTGGAAGACGCCCGAGTCCTCGAGGAAAAAGTCGCGGCGCTCGGGGAAGAACAGGGGAAAGCGCGTCAGGTTGACGCGGCGCTCGTCGACCTCGGTCTCGGCGAAGTCGGTGTTGAGCGAGAGCGACAGCTTGGTGTTGGGCGTGATCTTCCAGAAGAGGTCGGCCCCCGCCTGCAGGTCCTCGCCGCTCGAGTCGCTGCGGTGGTCGCGCGTCGCACGCCCGACCGCAAACGGCAGCAGGTCGACTCCGAGGCCCTGCTCGAGCCCCTCGAGCCCCGTGAGCGTGCCCGCGTTCGCCACCCAGAAGAACACGATGCGCGGATCCGGGCTCGCCCAGCGCGCTTCCTCCGTGCGACGCCGGATCAGGCGCCGCAGGTTGAAGCCCCACGAAGTCTGGCGCGGGTCGAAGTTGATCGTGGCGAACGGAATCGCGAGCTCCGCCTGCCAGCCGCGCGGCGTGATGCGCGCGTATCCTTGGAAGATGCCGTCCCAAGGCTTGTTGAATGTGGCACCGTTGCGGGTCACGAGCGCGTCTCCGAGCGAGCCCGCCGCGCCGATCTGAAACCAGAAGGCGTTGCGACGATCGAGGAACGGGTCGATCAGGAACTCGACGCGATCGTCGGGGTCGAGGTTCGCGTCGCGTTGCATCTGCGTGGCGCGGATTCCGGACGGGTCGGAGTCGTCGCACCACACCGCGAGGTAGAGGTTGCGCTCGTCGTAGCACAGCTTCACCACGGTCGGCTCGCTCGGCGCCGCGCCGCGCACGGGCTCGACCTGCACCAGCGGCCCGAGCTCGGCTGCGACGGCCCAGATCTCGTCGGACAAGTCGCCGTCAACGGTCGGAGCGCGCTGAGACTCCGCGATGCAGTGCACGCGGCTCTGCGGAACCCGCGCCGCTTGCGGCGGCGACGGTGCGACGAGCGCGGCGAGCAGCGCGGTGAGGATCACGACGGAACGCGCGCCCTACTCGAAGCGCCCGCGCAGGAGCGCCTGCCCTTCTCGCACATGCCAGCGCCCCAGCGCCATCACATCGCGCACGCGATGCTCGGGATCGAGCACCGCGAGGTCCGCGTCGGCGCCCACTTCGATGCGCCCCTTGCCCGCCAGTCGCAGCACGCTGGCGACATTCGACGTGAACGCGGGCAATACGCATTCGGCCGGCCAGCCGCGGGCGAGCATCTCGCGCAATGTGTCAGCGAGCGACGCTGGCTCCCCCACGCCCCAGCGATCGATGCGCCCATGTGCATCGAAGTGCGGCAGGCAGCCACCCGCGTCCGAGCTCACGGTCACGCGCGTCGGTTCCAGCTCGTCCTCGAGATAGCGCGTGAGCGCGTCCGGCGCGCTCCACGCGTCCTCGCCTTCCTCCACGGGGAACGCGGTGATGTCGATCGTCACGCCGTCCTCGACGAGCTCGAGCGCTTCCTCGAACAGCGCACGCTTGCGATTGACATGCGTCGGATGGAACACGCGCGGCGGAAGCTCCGAGCCTGCGAGCGCCTTGCGCACGAGCTCGAGTCCGCGCGCGCCGTCGCCCATGTGCAGGTGCAGCACGCCCGCCTTGCCCGTCATGAGCCCGGCGACATGGCACTCCGACGCGACGCGCAGGAACTCGTCGAGCGTCGGCTGGCTCGAGCGATGGTCGCTGAGCGCGAGCTCGCCGAAGCCGATCACGCGATCGACATGCACGATGTCGCCGCGCACGCTTCCGGTGAGCGTCATCGGCGGCAGGTGGTAGCCGCCCGTCCAGCACCACGCCGAGAGCCCTTCCTCGCACAGCGCGCGAGCGAGCGCGATGAGCTCTCCCGTCGTGCGCACACAGTCGTCCGTGCCGAGCAGCCCCACCACGCTGGTGATGCCGGCGCGCGTGAAGCGCGAGAGCGCGACCGCGGGCACGCGGCTCGCGTAGCCGGCCTCGCCACCGCCGCCGACGATGTGCGCGTGTGCATCGATGAGACCCGGCACGAGCCTGCGGCCGCCGAGATCGACGACATTCGCGGGCAGCGCGTCGGGGAGCTCGAGGTCGTCCTCGCCGATCCACAAGATCTTGCCGCCGCCAACCAGCAAGTTGCGTCTCCCAAGCGGCTGGGGCGCGTACACATCGGCGTCGAGCAAGAGTTCGAGCATCGGGGGGACGGTGCTGCGCTCAGCACCAAGCGTTGTTGAGCACCTCGCCCATGCCGCCCGCGCCGGGCACGATGTAGCCGTGCTCGTTCAGCCCGCGCTCCTCGCTCCAGCGCTCGCCCGGCAGGCGCGCGAGCACCGCCGGCGCGGACAACCCGCGGTCGAGGCGCGCGGTGTAGATCACGACATCCTCGACCGCATCGAGCACGGCGCGCAAGTACTCCGGCGTGGCGATCATCGGCATCGCGATCACGCGCGCTGGCTTGCCGTGGTGGCGACGGTAGTGATCGAGCGCGCGAATCGTCGTCGAGCCCGTGGCGCCCATCGGATCGGGCAACAGCAGGATCGAGCCCTCGACCGTCCCGCCGATCTTCGAGCCGGAGAGGTCGACGCCGATGACATGCCCCTCGGCGTCGGACTTGCGCGCCATGTTCAAGTGGTCGAGACGGATGTTCTCGTCGGGCAAGACGGCCGTCAGCATCTCGAAGCACACTTGGCTCGGCACGATGCCCGCGCGAATGATGTCGACGATCACGATGCGCGTGGTCGGATCGAGCACATCGCCGCGGTACACCCCCTCGGCGGGATGTAGCTCCTGCATGCGCGTCGGCTCCTCGGTGCGCACACGCGGCAGGTCGTGGCCCGCGACATTGGCGAGCATGATCTGGTAGACGCGCCGCAGCGTGGCGGTCATCTCTGGATGCCGAATGCGTTTGCCCGAGAGCTTCGAGAGCGCTGTCAGGAGATACAGGTTGTCGAGGATGTGCACCTTCGGGCCGTAGCCGTGAGTGAGCTCCCAGCCACTGCCGCTCTCGCGCTTGCGCTGCTCAGTCATGACGGACGCATCCTGCATGGAACTCACTTCGCGGCTTGCACGCCCTGCGCCAGCGCCTCGACGAGGCGCGGCACATCGCGGGCCGCGGTCGAGCACAGCGCGATGCGCACGGCGCCCTGAATCGGAACGATGAACACGCCGAGTTCACGCATGCGCGCCGCGACCGGCTCGGGCTCGCTCGCGAACACCGAGACGAAGAACCCACCTTCGTAGCGCGGATAGCGCAGCCCCTTCGCGCCCGCCGCGGCGTTGAACGCACGAACGCGCTCGGCGAGCAGCGCGATGTACTGCGCGCGCTCAGCATCCACACGCGAACGCAGCGCCGCGTCCGTGAGAATCGAGCCGATGGCGAGCATGCCCGCGTGGTTGCAGTTCGACCATGTCCCGCGGCACGAGTACGAGAGCGCATCGCCCACGCGTCGACGCGTCTCCGCCTCCGCATGCACGGCGACGAGAGCGCCGACGCGCGCGCCATACTGCAAGAACGACTTCGAGGCCGTCCACGCCACGAGCAGCAACGCCTCGCCCGCGAGCTTCGCTACATGCTCGACCCAGCGCCCGCCGAGCGGACCGCCGAACTTCGCGTAGGCGTGGTCGACGAGCAGCGTCACGCTCGCGCGCTCCGCTGCGGCGCGCACGATGCGCACCACCTCGCTCCACTCCGCATCGTCGAGCGAGTACCCCGTCGGGTTGTGGCACGGCGAGTTGAGCACCACCAGCGCGCGCCCCTGTGCCGCTAGCTGGGCCGACAGCGCGCGTTCGAAGTCGCGCGCATCGAAACGGCCGTCCTCTCCGAACATGCGGAATGTCTCGACGCGCCTGCGCGTGTGCTCCGCGAGCGTGTGGTACGGACCCCAGTAGTACTCGGTCGTGAGCAGGGCCTGTCCCGGCTCGAGCACATTGACGATCGCGTGGTGCAGCGCGCCCGTACCACCCGGCGTCGCCACTGCCGTCGCCGCGCGCGCGAGCTCGCCCGTGCCGAACAGGTCCGCGATCACCGACGCGAGGAAGTTCGCTTCGCCCGCGATCGGCGCGTAGGCCGCAGCACGACGCGGATCGACCGCGCGCAGCGCCTCGCCGACCGAGGGCATCACGGCCAGCCTGCCGTCGTCCTCCATGAGCGCACCCAGCGTGGCATTGACGATGCTCTCGCCGGCCTTGGCGCGCCGCTGCGCCTCTGCATTCAGCGAAAAAATCGGGTCGTCGGCCGGGCGCGAGCGCGCGGCCGCGACGAGCAGGTCGAGAAAGTTGCGGGTCGGGGCGGAGGACATCGACGGGGCGCCTTCAAGACACGCACGCCCGAGGGCCAACGAGCCCCGAGAACGGCGTGCGCGGGCCGTGGAGGATATCCGATCGCGCAGGCACTCGCTCGCGCGCGGCCTGCCCCTCGACTCAACGCTGCCGGCTGGGCGGATCGGCCACTCCCGGCCCCTCGTACAGGCCCCGCTGCACCGAGTCGAGCGCCTCGCGCTCGCGCACATCGAGCTTGCGCTCCGCATAGGTGCGATGGTCATGGGAGCGGATGCCGCGCACAGCGAGGAAGCGGTCGTACCACGGCCGCGACTCCACCAGCCCGCACAGAAAGTCCGTCGAGTGGGCCAGCGTCCACACCGCGTCGGGGTCGAGCGGATCGAGCGCGAGCGCTTGCTGCGCGCGCAGGCGCGCCCCGCGCATGCGTTCGCTGCGCGAGAGCCTCTGCACATCCCGCGGCGCCAGCTGCGCGACCTCGGAGTCCGGCAGCCACAGGAGCGCCTCGTCGCGCAGCGGTACGGACTCCTCGAACAGGCGCGTGCGCCAGTCGAGCAGCTCCAGGCAGGACTTGCGCAGGCGCAAGGTGAATGTCGAGCATTCCATGGCGCTCTCGACGCTCGCGAGCAGCTCGAGCTCGCGCGCGAGTCCCGCGCGCCGCACATGCTCGCCTTCCGACGCACGCGCGAGTGCCGTGAGCGACTGCGCGCAGCGGGCGATCTCGGCCTCGTCGCCGCCTTGGCGCAGCGCACGCAGGTCGTTGCGCATCGCGCGCAGAAAGCTCGCCGCGAGATCGACGCGCGAGGCGATGTTCATGGCCTCGTCCTGTGTGAGCAGCACGAACCCCTCGGCGGCACCGCGCAGCACGGCCAGAGCGCGGCGCAGCTCGGAGAGCTCGAGTTCCAGCGAGCTCGTCACGCGCCGTCGCAGGCGTAGCCGCAGGTCGCTCGCGATCTCGGCGCGCAGCTCCGCCGGCCGACCCGCGCTCGAGAAGGCCGCGAGTGGATCGCTCAGCGCGCTGTCGAGCTCGCGCCCGACCTCCGCGAGCGACGGCTCCCGCGCGGGATCGAGCAACGCGAGGTACCCGCGCTCGCGGCAGCGTTCGAGCGCTCCTGCGACGAGTACCGAGAGCTCGCTCGGCAGGTTGTCGAGCTCCGTCAGCAAGGTGCGATCGCGCGTCGAACGCACCGTCGCGAGCACCTCCGAGATCTTCGCGCGCGAGCCGAAGCCGCGCCGTCCATCGGGCGCGACGGCCCCATCCTGCCGTGCGAGCGCGAGCGTGGAGAGCGCGAGGAGAGCGAGGGCGCGTTGGAGCATCGGCGGTGCGGTCCCGAAGCCCTATCCGCAGCCTCGGCCATGGTCACCTTCGCATGCGCACCGCCCGGCGGGAAGCCGTAGGCTGGGCGCGACTCAGGCGAACGGGTCGACGGCCTCGGATTCGGGCGCGCTGGCTTCGGGCGCGGGCGCCTCCGCGCCGAACGGCCCGGCGGCGCCCTCGGTCGCGACCCCGGCGGGCTCGAACGCCTGCTCGCGCGCCCAGACTTCCATGCGCTCCTGTTCCACGAGCGGCGCGAGCTCCCCCGCCGACTCCGCGGGCGAGAAGCGCGCCGCGGAGAGCTGCGAGCGACGCGGCAGCAGCGTGAAGGTGCGCAACTCGCTCTCCGTCTCGACGCATGTGTCGGCGAGTCGCCGGGCGAGGAATTGCAGACGCACGACCCGGGTCACGGGCACTTCGAGCGAGCGCGCGAGATCGAGCGCATCGGCGCACGCGAGATCCTCGACGCGATCGATCCCCAACGAGCGCAGGCGCAGGCAGAGCGCCGAGTCGAGTCCGTCGAGCAACTCGGGGCGCAGCTGCGCGCCAGCTTCCTCGAGCGCGGGCGCGCTCACCGCCGCCAGCTCGTTCGACTCGAGCGCGGGCGCGCTCACCGCCGCCAGCTCGTTCGACTCGAGCGCGGGCGCGGGCCCGCCGAACTCGCCGATGCGGGCCGCGAGCTCGCGCGCCTCGCGCTGGAAGCGCTCGGCCAGAGCGGGAAGCCGCGTGCGCAGGGCGTCCGCGAGCTTGGCGGGCTCGAGGCACAGCACATCGTCGCATGTGCGACAGCCGGCGTCGCGCAGCCGACGCAATGTGACCGGGCCTTGGCCGTAGAGACTGCAGAGCAGAGCCAGAGAGTCCATGTGCGTACTCCTAGAGCGTCGTGCGCGCGTCAAGCGCCGACCGGGAAGAGGGCGAGTTCGTCCGCGAGCGCCGCGAAGTCTTGGGCCGCGGTGGAGCGCGGCGCGAGAAGTTGGATCGGAACGCCGGCGCCAGCGGCTTCGCGCAGCCGCGCGCTCGAGCGAATCGCGGTGTCGTAGAGCCGCGCGCCGAAGCGCGCCTGCATCGCGATCAGCACCTCGCGCGCGATGCGCAGGCGGCGATCGAACATCGTGGCGACGACGCGCAGCTCGGGCGCGTGCCGTGCGGCCGCGAGAGTCGCGTCGACGATCTCCTGCGCCTTGAGCGCACCCTGCAGCGCGAAAGCGCCCGTCTCGACCGTCAGCAGCAAGGTGTCGCAGGCGCAGATCGCGTTGGCGGTGAGCAGTCCGTCGGCGCGCGGGGGGCAGTCGAGCAGGCACTCGTCGAAGCGTCCGGCGAGCGGCGCGAGCACGCGACGCAGCACTCCCTCGGACCCAAGCTCGCGCGCAGCGCGTTCCTCGAACTCCGCGAGCCGTCCGTGGCTCGGAATCAGCGTGATGCCGCCCGGCGCCGCGTGCAGCGCGTCGAGCGCGCGCACTTCACCCGTGAGCACTTCGAGCGCGCACGGCGAGTCCTCGGCTTCGCTCGAGAGTCCGAGCGTCGCGTGGGCCTGCGGATCGAGATCGATCAGCAGCACGCGCCGTCCGCGCGCGGCCAGCGCGCCCGCGAGGTGGATCGCGGTCGTGGTCTTGCCCGATCCGCCCTTGTGATTGGCGAGCGCGTAGGTGTGCATACGGCGAGGTTCGTGTGAAGCGTCGGAGCACGGCGGTTGGACGCGGGTCTTCACGGTGTGAGTTGGTGAGTGGGTGTTTCAGCGCAGCGCCTTGGCGGCGCGCTCGAAGAACGGGGAAACGCTACGCGATGTGTCGATGCGATTCCAGCACGCCACCGACGACAGCGCGTGCGCCGCGCGCGATGTCGGCGCGTACAGACACACGGGGACGCGCGCGTCGACGCTCGCGCTCACCGCCGCATCCGCCGGCACGACGCCCACCCGCTCGGGCTCGCTGCCGAGGAAGCGCTTGCAGGCATCGCGGAAGCGCTGCCACGCGGCCTCAGCGCTCTCGCGATCGGGCACGCGGTTGAGCACCATGCCGACATGCAGGTCGGGATTGACCATCTTGCCGCGCTTGTAGACCGCGTAGGCATCCGACAGACCCGTGATCTCATGGCTCGTGACGAGCAAGAGCGTCGTGGAGGCCGCGAGGTGCGCGAGCGTCGCGTAGCCGATGCCGGCGCCGTGGTCGATCAGGATCAAGTCGAACTCGTCCTCGAGTGGACGCAGCGCCTTGAAGAGCCGCTCGAGCTCGCGGCGCGTCGGATTCGCCAGTCCGTGGCGGCCGACGCCGCCCGAGAGCAACTTGAGCCCGTGCGGACCGGTGACGAGCGCCTCGCGTGCGCCGCCGCGCCCCTCGACGATGTACCCGAGGTCGAACTGCGGTGCGAGACCGAGCAGCAGGTGGTCGTTGGCGAGCCCCGCGTCGAAGTCGACGAGCAGGACGCGCTCGCCCTGCTGCGCTCGCAACACCGCGAGGTTGGTGGACACGACGCTCTTGCCCGTGCCGCCCTTGCCGCTGGCGATCGAGACCACCCGCGCTGTCTGGGGCTTGCTCTCGCGCATACGCCGTTCCGTGTCGGGGATCTCGTTCGGCGGATTGCGCCGCGACAGGCCGAAGGAAAGGTCGAGCATCGGAGAGGCTTGTGACTCTGCAAATCCCACAGCCCCGCGTCAACGCCCAAGAAATCCGCCTCTCGGCGTGGTCGCTCGTGCGCTAGTGCATGCGCGCCGGCTCGCCGATGCGATGCAACTTCATCACATTGGTCGAACGCGACACGCCCAGAGGCACGCCGGCGACGAAGATCACCTCCTCGCCGTGCAGGCAGATGCGCCGCTCCACGAGCATGTTCTGCGCCTCGTGCAGCATGTCCTCGAGGCTCGTTTCACGGTCGCACAGGATCGGCCGCACGTGGCTCAGGATCGTCATCGCCTGCAGGGTGCGCTCGTTGGGCGTCATGGCGATGATCTCGGCGTTCACCCGGTAGCGCGACAAGAGGCGCACCGTGTTGCCCGTCTCGGTGAAGCAGATGATCTTGTGGATCGAGAGCGCCTCGGCGGCCTGCGCGGCGGCGAGGGCGGTCGCGTTCGAGAAGGTCGGCTCGTTCTGGCGGAAGCCGGCCCGCGGCAGCTCGTGGTAGCGCTGGCTGGTCTCGACCGAGCGCGCGATGCGCCCCATGGCCTCGACCGCCTCGACCGGATACTCGCCCACGGCCGTCTCGGCCGAGAGCATGACGGCGTCGGAACCGTCGAGCACCGCGTTGGCGACATCGGCGACCTCGGCGCGCGTGGGGCGCGAGTTGTGCACCATCGACTCGAGCATCTCGGTCGCGGTGATCACGAACTTGCCGGCCTTGAGGGCCTCGCTGATCAGGTTTTTCTGCACCAGCGGCACCGCTTCCAGCGCGGTCTCCACGCCGAGATCTCCGCGCGCCACCATGATGCCGTCGGTGACCTCGAGGATGCCCTTCAGGTTGTCGAGGGCCGCACGACGCTCGATCTTGGCGACGAGCATGATCCGCGGCGCGAGCGCGCGGATGCGCTCGAGGTCATCCGCGCGCGACACGAACGAGATGCCGAGGAAGTCGACGCCGAGCTCGTGCGCCAGCGCGATGTGTTGGCGGTCCTGAGGCGTCGGAAGCTCTTGCAAGAGGTACGAATCTGGAATATGAACTCCCTTGCGATCGGAGATCGGTCCAGAGCGACGCACGCGAGCGCGCGCGATGTCGCCCTCGACCGACTGCGTGACCAGCTCGACGGCGCCATCGGCGAGCAGCACGCGGTCGCCCGGCTTGAGCGCGCCCTTGAAGCCCGGGAAGTTGAACGGAAGCAGGTCGGCTTCGGTGGACGCCTCGCCTTCGAACAGCCGCACATCCTCGCCGCGCTCGAGGCGGCGCTCGCCGGTCGCGAGCTTTCCAAGTCGCATCTTCGGCCCTTGGATGTCCGCGAGGATGCCGATCGGAATGCCCGTCTGGCGCGCCGCAGCGCGGACCTTCTCGACCCGCCGACGATGGTCCTCATCGTTGCCGTGGCTGAAGTTGATGCGCGCGACGGCCAGTCCGGCCTCGATCAACTGAATCAAGCGGTGCTCGGACGCCGGGCCGACGGTGGCGACGATCTTGGTGCTCGGACGGGCGAGGGCGGTGGACGGGAACGCGTTGGAAGAGCCTGGGCTGGACATGGGGCGAGACAGAATAGGACCGGCGCGGCCGTTTCCCATGACTCCGCGCTCGGCGGCGCGCACAGAAACAGGCGGTCGGCAGGGTCCTGAGTCCCGGCCGACCGCCTCGCAGGGGCCGCGTGCGTCCCGCTCCGCCGACTCGCACAGCGCAGCGCTCGGCACAAGCTGGCCCCCGGCAAGAATACAGACGCCGCGACCGCCCCACGGGTTCCCCGAGTCCGAACCAATGCGCCAGATCCTCCTCTGGCATGGAAACGGGAAGTAGCCCCCAAATCTCGTATTTGGACCCCCGAAATTTTGGCGCCGCGCTAGCTTCGAGGCGGCCCCTCCTCGGCCCAGCTTTAAGACGGTTACCCATGCATCCCGAACGCTCCGCGCAACGCTCGAGCCAAGGATCCCTCGCCGCCACTCTGACCGTGCTGTTCGTCGTGCTCGCCCTGCTGGCGTTGATCGCGAACTGACGCCTGAGCAGCTCTCCTCAGGCGCGCCTTTGGGTGTGCTCCGCCGCCGGTACCCCTCCGGCCGCGCGGCGTCGCTCGAGCCCAAGCGCCAGGTCCGGCTCGCGCCCACGCGCGAGTGCGTGTTCGCGTGCCGTTTTGGCCCACGCGAAAGTTCCGCACGCCCAGCGGACGCGGAGCATGCTCCGCGCCGCCGCTGCGGTGCTCGAAATCGAGGCTGGCCCGGAATTTGTTACTCTCTCGCTCACCTGCCGCGGCTCTCCGAACCGCCCCCCCCCCGGTGGGTCGGCTCGCACCTACCGGCGCCTAATCCTGTTTTGTCGGCGGTTCTCGGCACTCGGGACTTCCTGCCGACGACCCTCAAGGACCCACGACAGCCCCAACTCATGAACAGCACCCGCACCCTGCTTCTCGCCGCCCTCGCCGCCCCGATCCTCTGCTCGACCATCGCGCCGGGCGACTCGCTCGCCTTCCGCCCCAAGGCCGGAACCAAGGTCTCGCGCGCCTGGACCATCAAGCAGGAGCAGACCCTCGACGAGATGAACATGTCCATGAACGGCCAGCCGTTCCCCATGGACCTGCAGATGGACATGGACATGACCACCGAGAACACGGTCGAGGTCACCGACGAGATCGTGGCCGCCGAGGGTGGCAAGATCACCGAGCTGCGCCGCACCTTCGACAAGCTCGGCAGCGCCTCGAGCTTCGCCATGGAGATGGCCCAGATGCCCGAGGGCGGCATGGAGCAGTCGATGACCGGCTCGAGCGCCCTGCAGGGCAAGACCGTGGCCTTCGTGTGGGACGCCGAGAAGAGCGCCTACGAGAAGAGCTTCCACGAGAGCGAGGGCGAGGCCGACCTGCTCGAGAACCTCGACATCGACATGGACCTCGCCGTGCTCGTCCCCGGCAAGGAAGTCGCCGTCGGCGACACATGGGAGATCGATGTCAAGGGCCTGAAGCCCCTGCTCATGCCGGGCGGCGACGTCGGCATCCGCCCCGAAGACCCCGACGCCGCCGGTGGCGGAATGTTGCCGGGCATGGACTCGATGGGCGACATCAACGACCTCGTCGGCGACCTGCTCGAGGGCACCGCGACGGCCGAGTACGCCGGCATGCAGGAGCTCGAGGGCGGCACCTACGCCGTCATCAAGCTCAAGATCGAGATCGAGAGCAGCAACGACATGGCCGACAAGCTCGCCGAGATGGCTAAGGAAATGCCGGAAGGCATGGGCGAGATGTCGATCGAGCACATGGACATGGAATTCGAGCTCGAAGCCGAGGGCCAAGTCCTGTGGGACGCCGCGGTCGGCCAGATCCGCATGCTCACCCTGAACGGCAAGTCGAAGGTCGGCATCGACATGGGCATGGCCGTCTCGGCGCAGGGACAGAACATGACCATCGAGAACCAGATGACCATGTCGGGCACCATGGACATCTCGCTCGACGTCAGCCGCAACTAGCCACGCGCCGTGGAGTTCGCCGTCCTCCTCCGTCGAGGGCTCGGCGCGGTCACGCTGGCGGCGCTCGCCCCTTGGGCGGGTGCCGCCAGCGACGCCTTGACGACCGCGAAGGAGCTCGCCGCCGCGCAGAAGTGGTCCGAGGTCGCCGCCACGATCGAGGAGCACCTGCGCTTCCAGCCGTCGAGTGCCGAGCTCGACGACCTGCTCGCGCAGGCCTTCGCCAAGCTCGGACGCAAGGACGAAGCCGCGCACTTCCTCGAGCGCGCGTGGTGGCCGCTGGCGGAGACCGACAAGGAAGGGACCAAGCTGCGCAAGCGGCTCTTGGAGCTCGACCCGCTGCTCCCGCGGCGCGAGGCGCTCTACAAGAAGGGCACGAAGGAGCTGTTCGACGCGGCGGTCGTGCTCGAGTCGGAGGGCCAGCGCGAGCGGGCGCTCGAGTTCTGCGAGCGCGCCCTGCCGCTCGCCCGCGGCGCGGCGCGCGAGCCGATCGCCGAGCTCGCCGCGCGCATCCGCTCGAGCGAGGAGGAAGTCGACCTCGAGAAGGAAGGCGGCGCGCGCCCGATCGAGGGCTGGCCCGAGCTCACGCTCGAGAGCCAGCACTACCTGTTCGTGGCGCACTTGGAGCCAGCTGTCGCCGAGCTGCTCGCGCGCACGATGGACCAGATCTACGCGTCCTATGTGCAGATCTACTTCGACGGCGACACGACGCGCTTCACGCCCCGCAAGGCGACGATTCACATCCATGCCTCGCAGGAGCAGATGCTCGCGGGCTGGAGCGGACCGAGCCGTCCCGGCGGTTGGTGGTCGCCCGGCGAGTGGGAAGTGCACGCCTACGACACGCGCAGCGACACGAACTCGCTCGACCAAATGGTCGAGACCCTGTTCCACGAGGCGAGCCACCAGTTCATGACCATGCTCACGCGCGGCGGCCCGCCGGCGTGGCTCAACGAAGGCACCGCGACCTTCTTCGAAGGCGCGACCGCCATGGCCGACGGCACGGTGCTGTGGCCCGACGCGGCCAAGGACCGGCTCTCGCACCTCTACCGCATGCTGACCGCGGGCGGTGGCCCGACGCTCGCCGATGTCGTCAACTACGACTCGCCCGGCTCCTACGCGGGCGAGTACTACCCGTGGGGCTGGGGACTCGTGTACTTCCTGCAGCAGTACGAGAACCCCGCCACGCTCGAGTACTCGTTCCGGCCGCTGTACGAGCGCTACCGCGACCTCGTCACGCGCGGCGACAAGGGCTCGCGCGCCGCCTTCGACGAGGTGTTCCTCGGCCCCGACTCGCCGCGCGGCCACCGCACCTTCGAGCACTTCGAGAACGACTGGCGGCGCTGGATCCTCGACCACGTGCACCCGCTGCAGTTCGCGCCGAACCGGCGTGCGCTGCGCATGGAAGAGGTCGAGCGCTACCTCGCGGCCGCCAAGGCCGTCGCGGGCTCGAAGACCGCCAAGGTGAGCGAGCAGGAGCTGCTGCGGCGCGCGCTCGGCCACCTCGAGTACATCCGCACCAAGATCGACGATCCGCTCGAGCCCGCGGCCCAAGTGCTGCGCACGCAGGCGGACCTGCTCGAGCGCGTCGGCGAGAGCGCGGCCGCGGCACCGCTGCTCGAGAAGTTGCTCGAGCTCGCGGCCGAGGGAAGCTGGGAAGCGAGCGAAGAGGACATCGAAGCGCTCTCCAAGCGCCTCGCCAAGCTCGACAAGAAGAACAACCGTCTCGTCGCCGCGCGCGCCAAGGTCCGCGCGCTCGCGCGCACGGCGAAGATCCTCGTCGAGGACTATCGCAAGGGAAAGACGGACCTGACCCTGCGGGCCTACACGCTCGCGCGGCAGGCCTCGGTCTCGTTCGACGACACGCTCGGCGCACTCGGTTCGCTCGCGAGCGACCTGCGCACGGCGGCGCGCGAACAAGGCCTCCTGCGCGGCAACTTGCAGAAGCTCGCCGGCGTCCCGGGCTCGTGGCAGACGATCTTCACCAACCTAGAGACGGGCTTCGCGAGCTCGAGCGAGCGCGTGACGATCGACGGCGTGCGACCCGTGGGCCGCATCTGCACCGCGGTCGAGCTGTACGGCGAGTACGAGGTGCGCGCGCGCGTCACACTGCAGGGCGAGCCGCGCCTCGGCTCGCACCACGGACTGGTCATCGCCGGAACACCCAAGGGCGACTGGGCCGTGATCACCATCGACCACGAAGGCCGCCTGAATCTCAAGCGCCTCGTGTTCGGCTCCGGCGGCGGCGTCACGGACACGACCACCGCGACTGTGAACCTGCCACAGCCCCCGCAGAATGGCGCGCCCTTCGACCTCGCCGCGCGCGTCTTCCCCGACAACTCGATCGAGGTCACCGTCGCGGGACAGGGCCCGTTCCCACTGCGCCTGCCGATCGCGCGCACGCCGCGCACGCACGCCGGCGTGTATGTGAAGTATGGCTCGCTCGCTGTCGACAACCCCGTGGTCGAGCTCGCGCCGTGAGCGAGCGCTACGCACCCGCGCGCACCTTCCCGCCCTACGCGTACTTGCCAGGCCGCGATCCGCACCCCACCGGCGACCCGCGCGGACACAGCTACACCGGCGAGCGCGAGCCGCCCGCGGCCTACTTCGAGCCCGCGCGCTGGAGCGAGAACGAGGACTACCTGTTCGGCGCCGACCTCTACAACGCGGGCTTCTTCTGGGAAGCCCACGAGGTCTGGGAAGGCCTGTGGCACTCGGCCAAGCACGACGCGCTGCAGGCGGATTTTCTGCAGGGACTGATCCAGTGCTCCGCTGCGTGCCTCAAGATCCCGATGCAGCAACCCGCCGGTCTCGAGAAGCTCTCCACGAACGGCCTCGCGCGCCTCGAGCGCGTCGCGAGCGCGTCGCGCGGCGACTACATGGGCCTTGCCGTGCGCGAGTTCGTCGACCGCTTCCGCGCCTTCGCCGCTTCGCGCCCCGAGACTCCCGACGACCGACCGCGCATCGCGCTCGCCTGAGCTGCGAAGGCGGCGAGCCACGCGCGCACGAGCCGCGCCTGCGTGCGCGACGGAATGTCCTTGGCCGGCGGAACGTGCAGGAACAGCGCTGAAAGAGCGCGCTTCGCCGCGCTCGCGAGCAGCGCGTGGTAGGTGCGCTCGCAGACATAGCCGCCGGCGTTGTTCGAAATGCGCACGTCGGCAGCGCCCGCGGCGCGCAGGAGACGCGCGAGCGCGCGCAGGTCGAGCGTCGTGCGCAACATCGGGCCGACGCGCGCACCGAGGCTCGCCCCCACCGTTCCGTCGTTGTCGACGCGCTGCGTTGTGTAGCGACCGCGCGCGCGCCGCTCGAGGCGGAAGTAGCCCTTGCGCTGCACGCCGAGGCCGAGCACGAGGATCGGCCGCGACTTGGCGTGGCGCGCGACGAAGCGCTCGACTTCGCGCGGCGCCGCTAGGAAGCTCACCGGCAACTCGCGCGCGCGCACGCGCAGGCCCGCGGGCGGATCGCGCTCGAGCGCGGCGGCCACGGCGCGGCTGGGATTGTGGCGGCGATCCTCGAAGGGACCGAAGCCAGTGACGAGCACGAGCGGGAGCGGCACGCCGCCAATCTACGCCGGATACCGTCTCGCGCGGAACGGGACGCGGCTCGCGCGGCTAGAATCCCCGCGCTCGAAAGGACCATCCGATGCCGCGCAAGGACAAGGTGCTCGTCGCCAACGGTCAGGGATTCTGGGGCGACTCGCTGCTCGGGCCGATCCGGCTGTGCCGCGAGGGGCCGCTCGACTACCTGACCCTCGACTATCTGGCCGAGGTGACGATGAGCATCCTGCAGAAGCAGCGACTGCGCGATCCCTCCAAGGGCTTCGCGACCGACTTCGTGAAGATGATCGAGCGCACGGCGCCGGATCTGGTCGCCAAGGGCATCAAGGTCGTCGCCAACGCGGGCGGCGTGAACCCGCTCGCCTGCAAGGACGCCACGCTCGCGGTGCTGCGCAAGCACGGATTCAAGGGCATCAAGGTCGCGGTCGTCGAAGGCGACGACATCTATGGCGAGCTCGACGCGCTGCTCGCGAGCGGCGAGACCCTCGCCAACATGGAGAGCGGCGCCCCGCTCGCGAGCGTGCGCGAGCGTGTGTCGAGCGCCAATGTGTACCTCGGCGCGTTTCCGACCGCCGAGGCGCTCGATGCCGGCGCGCAGATCGTGATCACCGGCCGCGGCACCGACCCCGGCCTCGTGCTCGGCCCCCTGATCCACGAGTTCGGCTGGAAGCGCGACCAGTACGACCTGCTCGCGGCGGGCACGATCGCGGGTCACATCGTCGAGTGCGGCGCCCAGTGCACCGGCGGCAACTACACCGATTGGCGCGCGGTCCCCGACCTGGCCATGGTCGGCTATCCGATCGTCGAGGCCTCCTCCGACGGCTCGTTCGTCGTCACCAAGCACGAGGGCACCGGCGGCATGGTCACCCAGCGCTCGATCCTGCACCAGCTCGTGTACGAGATGGGCGACCCGCGCAACTACATCGGCCCCGACTGCGGCGCGGACTTCACCTCGATCCAGATGGAAGATGTCGGCCCCAATCGCGTGCGCGTGAGCGGCGCGAAGGGCACCTCGCCCACGCCGACCTACAAGGTCTCGATCAGCTACGAGAACGGCTGGAAGGCCCTCGGCCAACTCACGATCGCCGGTCCCGACGCGCTCGCCAAGGCCAAGCTGTGCTCCGAGATCGTGTGGCGCCGACTGGCCCACGACGGCTGCACCTTCAACGACGAGGAGAAGACGGTCGAGTTCGTCGGCGCCAACACGTGCCACGAGGGCATCGATGTCCCCCACGCCAGCGAGCCCTCCGAGGTGGTGCTGCGCCTGGGCGTGAAGGGCCACGACAAGGCCAAGCTCGATCGCTTCGGCTACGAGCTCGTGCCGCTCGTGACCAGCGGCCCCCCGGGCGTCACCGGCTTCGCCGGCGGCCGTCCCCACGCCAGCGAGATCATTGGCTTCTGGCCCGCTCTGCTCGCCAAGTCGAAGGTGAGCACCAAGGTCAGCGTGTTCGAGTCCTAGCAGGAGACACTCTCGATGCCCATCGTTCCGCTCTCGCGCATCGCGGATGCGCGCTCTGGTGACAAGGGAGAAGGCTCCAATGTCGGCGTGATGGCGCGCTCTGAGGCGGCCTACATGTTCCTGAAGGGAGCACTCTCGACCGCGCTCGTGCAGCGCCACATGGCGGCGATCAACCGCGGCGGCGTGAAGCGCTACGAGGCGGACACGCTGCGCGTGCTGAACTTCCTGCTCGCCGACAGCCTCGGCGGAGGCGGCTCGGCCAGCCAGCGCACGGATGCGCAGGGCAAGACCCACGGGCTCGCGCTCCTGCGCCTCGAGCTCGACGTGCCCCAGAGCGTGCTCGACGCGACCCCGGAGTGACCATGGACCTGTTGCTCGAACTGTCGGAAAAGGCGCGCCGCAATCCGCGGCGCATCGTGTTGCCGGAAGCGCAGGACGCGCGCGTGCGACAGGCCGCGGCGACCCTGAAGCAGCGGGGCATCTGCGAGCCGGTGCTGCTCGACGACGGCCGCATGGGCGCCGCGCCCGCGGGCGTCGAGGCGATCCGAGTGCAGCGCGACAGCCGCGTGGAGAAGTTCGCCGCCGCGCTGTTCGAGCTGCGCCGCTCGAAGGGCATGACACTCGACGAAGCGCGCAAGAAGATCGTCGACCCGCTGTACTTCGGCGCGATGCTCGTGCGCACCGGCGACTGCTCGGGCGCGGTGTCGGGCAGCGAGGCAGCGACGGCCGATGTGCTGCGCGCGGGCCTGCAGGTCGTCGGGCTGGCGCAGGGCTGCAAGACGCTCTCCTCGTCGTTCCTGATGATCTTCAAGGATCGCGCGCTGACCTACGCCGACTGCGGCGTCGTGCCCCAGCCGACCTCCGAGCAGCTCGTCGACATCGCCATCGCCGCCGCCGAGAGCCACCGCCGCCTCGTGGGCGAAGCGCCCAAGGTCGCGCTGCTGTCCTTCTCCACCAAGGGCTCCGCCTCGCACCCCGATGTCGACAAGGTCACCAAGGCGCTCGAACTCCTGAAGCGCCGCGCGCCCAACTTGACCTGCGACGGCGAGCTGCAGCTCGACGCCGCCATCGTGCCCTCCGTCGCCGAGAAGAAGTGCCCCGGCTCGCCGCTCTCCGGCCGCGCCAATGTGCTGATCTTCCCCGACCTCGACGCCGGCAACATCGGCTACAAGCTCACCCAGCGCCTCGCCGGCGCCACAGCCCTCGGACCCCTCGTGCAAGGCCTCGAGCAGCCCTTCATGGACCTCTCGCGCGGCTGCAGCGCCGAGGACATCGTGCATGTCGCGACCATCGCGTCCGTGCTCGCGAACGGCTAGCACTCCGACCAAGCAGCGCGGGCCGCCCCGGATCCCTCCGGAGCGGCCCGCGCTCGTACATGCTTGCGTCCAGCGATGTGCGCGCGACTACTTCTTCGCGGCGCGCGCGGCCTCGACCTTGGCCCACATGCCTTCGGGGTCCTTGACGATGGCCTTCTTGCAGCCCGCGCAGCACAGGCGGTAGTAGCGGGTGCCGTACAGGAAGTCGATCGGCTTCATCTCGGGATCCTTGCCGATTTCCTCACCGGTGGCGACGCAGGTCGTGAGCGGGTAGTTGGGCTTCTGGGCAGCGACATAGGCGTCGTTGAGCTGCTTGATGGCCTTCTCGGGCTCGGCCTTGACAGCGGCCACGCACTTCTCGCAGCAGGCCTTCATGAGGCGCGTGCCGACCACGAACTCGACCGCGCCGTCCTCGAGGCTCTCTCCGCTCATGGGGCAGGTCTTGAGCGGGTAGCCGAGGCGCTGGGACTGGATCACGGCCTTGTCGATCTCGGCGAAGATCGCGGCCTTGTTCTTCTCGGCACCGGCGACGCAGTCCTTGCAGCACACGCGCACGAGGCGACCGTCGATCACGGTGTCGACCGCGTCCTTGGGAAGCGGCTCGCCGCTCACCGCGCACTTGGTGAGCGGGTAGCAGGGCTTCTGGAACTGGATGATGGCCGCGTTGGCGTCAGCGGCGGGCTTGCCGCCGTCGCCACCCTTGGTCCCGGCCTTGACCTCGCCCTTGATCTCTTGGGGCTTGGCCGGGCGCTCTCGGGAGCCCGTGAGGAAGGCGGTGACGAGGACGAGCGGCAGGGCGATCGAGGAAAGCGTGGTGAACTTCATGGTCGGTGTCCTAGCGGGCGCGGAGGCCACGAGGGCGGGAGAGCCGGAACGGTCGGGATTCTAGGCAGTCTCCGCGCGCGGTTCACGCCCCCGGATCGGGGCTGTGCAAGGAAACGGTGAAGCTCGCGCTCAGCTCGCGAGCCGCCGCAGGGCGAAGCCGGGCAGGTGCAGCAGGGCCGCGGCCGCAGTGATCGAGGCCCCCATGGGCAGGTCGAGCTCGAACGATGCGAGCACGCCGAGCAGCACGGAGGCCACCCCGAAGCCGACCGCGCGCCGCAGGTAACCACGCATCGATGGCGCCCACGCGCGGGCGGCGATCGCCGGCAGGACCAGCAGTCCAAACAGCGGAATGGGGCCGAGGATCATCGAGCCCACGGAGACGAGCAGCCCGGTCACGAAGGTGAACAGGGCCTCGAGCAGGAGCACGCGCTTGCCGAGCACCAGCGCGGTCTCGCGGTCGTAGCTCACCACGAGGAAGTCGCGCTGGAACAGCAGGAACATGAGTGCGCCGAGCCCGAGCACGGCGGCCAGCGTCTCGAACTCGTGCACGCCGACGCCGAGCAGCTCGCCGCCGAGCAGCTCGTCGACGAAGCCCTTGCCCACGGGCGAGATGCGCCCGAAGAGGACCACCGCCGCGCTGGCGATCGCAAAGGCCGCGGCCACGCGCCCGACCTCGCTCCCGCCGCGCCGTCCGAGCCAGAGGAGGAGCAGCAGTCCGCCGAAGGTCGAGAGGCTCGCCCACGCGAGGTGGTAGTTCATCGCGGCATGGGAGTCGCTCGTCGCGCCGGCGAGGTCGAGGCCGCCGAGGCCGATGTGCTCGATCCACCACGGCAAGGCGGCGAAGCCCGCCACCATGCCCGCCGTGGCGAACTGCGGCAGCGCGATGCCGTAGAAGCTCGTGCGCCGCACATGCAGGAATGTGCCGAGCAGCGGATACACCGTGCCCGCGAGCAGCGCCGCGAGCAGCGCCCAGCGGAACAGGCTCAGGCGCACACCCCAGGGGACCTCGGAGAGCCCCTCCATCAGATGTCCTCCACGCCGGCCAGTGCCGAGCCGGTGGCGCCGTAGAAGCGATCGAGGTTCTCGGGCGCGAGCATCTGTGCCGCGCTGCCCAGCCGCACGCGTCCCTCCGCGACCCACAGCACGCGCTGCACGGTCTCGCGCACCATCGAGAGCTGATGGCTGACGAGCAGCACGGCCATGCCGCGCGAGCGATTGAGCTCGACGAGCAGCTCCAGAATGCGTGCTTGCGCAGCGCGGTCGACTCCGCTGGTGGGCTCGTCGAGCAGCAGCACCTCGGGCTCGACCATCAGGGCGCGCGCGATCAGTACGCGCTGGCGCTGGCCGCCGGAGAGCGAGGAGAACGCGCTCGTGCGGCGCTCGTACAGGCCGACCTTCTCGAGGCACGAGCGCGCACGCGCGCGCGCCTCGCGCGTGAGCCCGCGCCAGCCGCGCAGCTCACCGAAGGCCCCCATCTGCACGACCTCCTCCGCCGTAACCGGATAGATCGGGTCCAGCATTTCGCGCTGGGGCACATAGCCGACCGCGCGCGTCGAGCGCACCACGCGCCCCGCGAGCGGCGGCACGAGCCCCAAGAGCCCGCGAAAGAGCGTCGTCTTGCCCGCGCCGTTGGGACCGACGATGCCGAGGAAGTCGCCGCGCTCGACCGCGAGGTCCACGCCGATCACGACGGGCAGCTTGTGGTACCCGAACGCGGCGCGCTCGGCGGTGATCAGGGCCGTCATGGCGGCCGGGATCCTACTGCACGGGCGGCACGGGGGTGCCGAAGGCCGCGGCGAGTCGCGCGTGCACGAGGTCCAGCATGGCGATCCACGAGTCCGTGCCCGCAATCCCGCCGCACATGTTGGGCAGCTCGACCACCTTCGCCCCCGTGGCCTCGGCGACGCGCGCCACGAAGTCGTTCTTCGACCACAGCGCCGTGGCGATCACCGTGCACTGCTCGCGCTTCATGGTCTCGATCACCTGCGCGAGATGATTGGGCGTCGGCTGGATGCCGGGCTTGACCTCGAGGTTGGCGACGATCTGCAAGCCATAGACCTCGGCCAGATAGTTGAACTCTTGGTGGTAGACGACGAACTTGCGGCCCCGCCACTCGCGCGCGAACTCGAGCCAGCGCTTTTCGGCCCGCTCGAGCCGCGCGAGATACGCGTCGCGCCGTGTCTCGAACTCCGCCTTCCACTCGGGCGCGGCGACGCTCAGGCCCTCCGCGATGCGCAGCGCAAAGTGCCGCCCCGCGCGCGGGT
>VGYZ01000037.1 GCA_016872795.1 Planctomycetota bacterium | reverse complement strand
GATGAAGCGGAACGAATGTGTGATCGCTGTGATCACGGGGAGCTCAACGAATTGGAACGAACCGTTCGACTCGACCCTCGTCCGTGCCACGACCGCGTCGGTACCCCCATCTTGTATCGAGTACTCAACCAGCCCGGGGTGCTCGGAATCGAACGAATCGCCCTTGACCACGCCGCTCGCAGAGAACGCGCCATTCAGGCTGAGCGTCACGTTTTGCCCGTCGGACGCCGATGCAATGGCGGAAGAGGCCTCCGTTGCTCGGGCTTGCACGGTGTTGCTCACGGCGGCCCGGATCAGCCGCACGACATGGGTCTGTGGACAGGGATGCGCAATTTCGATGGCGCTGACGGTGACGTCGGTCCAAGAGTCTGGATGGGACGAGATGCTCGCAAGCCGCTGGATCACGACGAGCTGCGAGGCCTGCTGTGCTTCGCCTAGGACGACCCGCGCATGCTGCGGGATCTGGTCCGGCTCCAGAGTCGTCACGTCCGCATCCAGCGCCTCGCGCAGGTCGAGACACAGTGCCCTGAATTCCGGCTTTACGACCCAAACCGCAAGTTCCGAAGCGCCCTCGACGAACTCCTGTGACTCGAGCTCCTGTGACTCGTACTCCTGTGACTCGAGCTCCTGTGACTCGTACTCCTGTAACTCTCGGGGCAGCTCGCAGGTGCCGGTCGTGGAAGAAACTCCACGCCATAGGACGCTCGTTGGATCAGGGGATGCGCCGTGCTGCAGCATCGCGTCGCGGAGGGAGATGCGCCTGCTTCGAACGATCAGGATCTCGGCGCCCTCGATCGGATCGCCCTCTGGCGTGCGCAGCACGAGGACGGCACGGCCAGTGGTCGCGGCCGTGCTCGGCGGCGTCCTCTCGAGCTGCTCCGATGGTTGCACTGGGGCTGGCGGCGCTATCTCCGGGATGTCTCGGCGGTCTGCCGACGCCGCATCGAGAGGCGTCTGCGCCCAACGAAGCAGGCACAGAGCGCCGATCGCGGCCGCTAACCCAAGGATGATCGTTAGACGGCTGTTCCTCATGGCAACTATGGGGTTCGCGGTTGAGACGCGGCAGGCAGGCGCACGGGCATCGATGCTGAGAATGTCATCGGCGGCGCGACGTCGTGGCCCATTTGGATCGCGAAGCACGGCTGTAGCACACTCGCTATGTGAGGCGCCAACGCCACGAAGCACAACAGAACAATCGCCCTACATGAATGCATCTCTGATTTCCTCCACTGGGCCTCCGACGACCCTACTTGCCTGATCGAGAGTTGCGAACGCATCAGGGGTCGGCGCCCACGTACCGATGGTTCTTCTCGCCCGAAGGCCCCTGAGCAGCGTGGCGAGATTGTAACGCGTCGGCGACAGGTGCTTCAACTCGGACGCCCACCGGATCGTCTCCGAGGATCGTCCCACCTGGGCAGCAAGACTGACTCCGAAGAAGGCTCTCGTCAGTGCGCCGATGTCGCACCACTCCGACGTGAGGATCGCGTCGTAGGCGAGGTCCAGACGTCCGCATTTTTCGAGACCAAAGACCCGGTTGCAGGCTGCCATCAATTGCATTCTGGGCGCGTCGTAGCGGAGTCCTTTGAGCATGCGTACGCCGGTGCGAGCCCTACCGCCAAGCATGAGGCCCAAGGCCGCGTAGTTGCGCGGCGTGGTCGAGGGGACAAGTCGCGCCGAAGCTGCCGCTAGCTCGAACATGGTCGGCCAACCCCGTCCGTCCACGGAAGCGCAGCGCGCCAGCAGGGAAAACGCCTCTGTCAGCCTTGCGTCGGACTCCATTCCGAGCTTCTTTCGGGCGAGTCGCATCCACCGGACGTCCATGTCCTCGGAGATGTCGCCGTTGACCCGCGTCGAATAGACGATGTAGCGGTTCTGGGGTGCGTTCGTCTGCTGGTGGTAGCAGGCGAGGAGCAAGAGGTAGGCGACTTCGTCACGGCAGGTGCGCATGAGCTCGCGTTCGGCGGGGCGCAGGCCGGTGGTCGGGGCGCGGTCGGGGAGGGTGCCGGCGCGCAGGCTGCGGGCTAGGTCCGCGCGCGGGAGGCGCAACAGGTTGGACTCGGGGTCGGCCGCGATTTCGCGCAGCAGACCTTCGATCTCCGGGTGCAGTGCGGCGAGCTCACTCATCGCTGGAACTCCTATCCTGAGGATCGACCTCGCTAGGCCTCAGGCGAGCGATCGAGAGCAGCGCGCAGCGCAGGCGACGGCGAATGGTGGCGAGATCCGCGTGGCCGGTGGCCACGAGGTCGTCGGTCGACTGGCCGCGCACGAAAGTCGCGTAGAAGGCGTGTCGTACGCTCGTGGGCAGGCCGTTGAAGACGACCGCGCCCTCGTTCATGAGCAACGCGTCGAGCCCGACGCGCTCGGCCACGGCCGCGAGGAACGGGCCCGGTGCAGATGGGATCGGGTGCTCGAGCGCCGCGCGCTGGTCCTCGACCTCGCGCGCGAGCCCGCGGTCGATCCACTCGCGCAGGCGCTCCGGCGCGTCCTGCCAGCGGCCGTCGCACGCCATCTCGAACGCCGCGCGCGCCGCCACCTTGTCGCCCACGAGCGCCGGTTCGACGAGCAGCGCCCGCGCGGCCATGCGCTCGCGCACGGCCAGCGCGAGCCCGAGCGGGTCGCCGTCGCAGATGCGCCGCAGAAACGCGCGCGCGCTCCCCGGCGGCGGCGGGCTGCCCGATTCGGGCGGCAAGTCTGGATCGAGCAGCGAGGCGGTCGCGCCTCTCTCCAGAGTGACGCTCGGGGGCTTGGGCAACGCAGTGCCCGGTGCGACGCGCTGGGGGCGCTCGGTGGCTACTTCGCGACAGTGGGAGGATCGACGTGCCAAGCTGGGACCTACACCCGGACGCTAGGCACGTTTTCGCGAGTTGCACAAGTGAGTAGGACGAGAGACTGACGGCCGAGCACCCACCGACCCCCTATTCCCCACTTTCCAGATCGGAGTTGACGGGCCGGCGGGGGAGTCGAATGGAGCCCCGTGCGCGGCGGGGCTAGCATTCGAGTGCCGCGCGCTCGCACCGCGACGGATTCCATGCGCCCGCCCGCCTTCTACCGCGGTCCCGACGGGGACTATCTCTCGCGCTGGAAGCGCATTCACCTGATCGACGCGCTCCTGCGCGAGGGCAACTTCCCGAGCGCCTCCAAGCTGGCCAAGGCCTGCGGCGTGTCGTCGAAGTCGATCTATCGCGACATCGACGCGATGCGCGACGAGCTCGCCGCGCCGATCGAGTACGACGCGAGCCGCAAGGGCTTTCGCTACAGCGAAGCGAGCTTCCAGATTCCGGCCACGGCGCTGTCCGAGCGCGACCTGTTCGCGCTGATGGTGACGGAGAACGCCGTGGCGCAGTACGAGGGGACGCCGCTGGCGGTCGAGCTGCGCGGCGCCTTCGATCGCGTGCTCGGCTCCCTACCCAAGAGCCTGCGCGCAAGACACGCGCTCGCCGCGCAGGCCGTGCACTTCGGCGGACTGCCGGCCACGCCGATTCCGACGCGCACATGGAGCGAGCTCGTCGGTGCGATCCTCTCGCACCGCAAGCTCGACATCGACTACTTCACGCCGAGCAAGGGCCGCGCCGAGACGCGCCGCATCGACCCCTACCTGCTCGTCGTGCGCGACCGCGAGTGGTTCCTCGTCGGCCGCACGCAGAACGGCCGGCACTTCGCGCTCTTCTACCTGCCGCGCATCCGCCGCGCGGCGCGCACGGAGGAGAGCTTCGAGGTCGATCCCTCGTTTTCGGCGCAGGCCTACTTCGAGCACGGCTTCAACGCCATGCACGGGCAGGGCAAGCCGGAGTCGGTCGAGCTCTTCTTTCCGCCGGAGCACGCGCACATCGCGGACGAGCGCTCGTGGGCCAAGAAGCAGGTCGTCCGCAAGCACAGGAACGGCTCGGCGACGCTTTCGTTCCTCTCGAACACGCTGTTCGAGGTGGCGCGGCAGGTGCTGCGCTACGGCGGCACGGTCGAGGTCCGCGAGCCGGCGAGCCTGCGTCGCGATGTGCGCGAACAGGCCGCGCGCATGGCGCAGGCGCACCGCTGAGGCCGGGACGCCGGACGCGAGGGTGAAACCTCGATCGGATTGGACCTTGGACAGCCATTGTCCAAGGTTGGAGGCGAGAGTGCGCGCTCGCAACCCAAGTGAGGACTCAAGTCATGCTCGACCGCATCGTCCGCTGTCGCCTGTTCTGGATCGCGTGGTTCGCCGTGCTCGGCTGGCTGGCGCGCTGAGGGCTGGCTACAGCAGCTCGCGGGCGATCGACATGTGATGTGCGGTGTGGACCGCGGCGAAGCGCAGCCACTGCACGGCCGTGAGCGGGCCGAGGATCTGGTGCGGGATGCGCTTGGGCGCGTCGAGCAGCTCGTCGAGACGCTGCTTCGCCTCGGCGAACTCGCGCTCGTTGCCGTCGAGCCACTCCAGCAGGTACGCGCGCTCGACGAGCTCCGGTGGGCGCACGATGCGCGGGGCCTGCGCCGTTCCGCGCGGAATGCAGCCCGAGGCGAGGATCTCCAGGGCGCCTTCGATGGGCTCGCCCGTGTCGACTACCAGCATCCCTGAGCCCTTCAGCAGGTTCTTGAGGTTCCGGCCAACGAGCTCGTTCGCCAGCGAGCAGTGGACGACATGCTGCTCCGCATTCCAGCCCGAGAGCGCGGGGGCGACGCGGAGCACGCGCTCGCGCGGCAGGGCGAGCCAGGAGCGAATCTCCGCGTAGAGCGTGTCGAGCTGCGCTAGGTCGGCGCGCGGGTCGAAGCGCGTCATCCCTTGCCCCGCGAGAACCGATAAAAGTCCGCGTTGTCGAGCGGCGGGGCGGCCAGGTGCGGCACCTGCAGCGTGCGCACGGCCCACAGGTCGCGGAAGATGCGATAGGCGAGCGCGGTGTTGTCGAGGTACTCGACGCCCGCCGAGCCGCCGGTGCCCGTACGGCGGCCGATGACGCGCTCCACCATGCGGGCGTGGCGCTGGCGGAAGATCACGAACAGCTGCTCGAGCTCGACCAGCGCGTCGAGCACCTCGCGCGGCCATGCGAGCAGCGGCAAGTCGCGATACGTCTCGATGAAGATCATCGCGCAGCGGATGCGGCGCGTGCGCATGTCCTCGGGCTCGAGGAAGGCGCGCGTCGAGCGCTTCTCGGTCTCGTAGCGCTCGGCGAGACGCGAGCGGTCGGCGTCGCCCCAGTCGAGGGCCAGCGCACGGTCGCGAGCCGCGTCGACGCAGCGCGCGTGCGCCGCGAGGAACTTCTCGGCGAAGCGCGCGAGCGCGGCCTCGGCCCCCGGCTCGTGCGGACCCACGCCGTCGATCGGCGTGCGGAAGAGCCAGTCTTCGATCGCGCCCTTGAGCGTCGGCGTGTCTGCGAGCGAGCGCTCGACGCGCGCGAGCGCGGGCGACGCACCCCCACCGAAGCTGCGCAGCGCCTGCTTGTAGTCGCCGTCGACGCCGAGCGGAATGCGCGCGCTGTCGTCGAGCCCGAACAGGATCTCGATCTGCCGCAGCTGCGCGCTCTGGAAGCCCGAGGCCCCCATCAGCTTGTCGCGGAAGGCGAGGTACTCGCGCGTGGTGAGCGTCTCCATCACTTGGAAGTGGTCGACGCACAGCCGGAAGATCGTCGTGATGCGCTTCATGCCGCGCACCGCGCCGGAGAGCTCCTGCTCCGCAACTTGCGGCCGCGCGAACAGGTCGCGCGCCGAGCGCATCTCGCGCAGCACGAGCTTGAACCACAGCTCGTACACCTGATGGACGGTGATGAACATCACCTCGTCGTTCGACACCCCCGCGTCCGTCCGCTCCAGCCCCCTCTGCAGCGCCAGAAGCTCCTCGACTTTGATGTAGTCCCAGTAGTTCGTCGGGCGGTTCTGCGTCATGGTCAGGCCTTCGCAGCGTGCCACGGTAGCGACCCGCTCCGCCGTTTTCCCGCAACCTCCGCCGCCCGGGCGAGGTACCTAGCTCGCCGTTTGCGCGCGTCGTGGACGCCGTTTGTCGTCTCGTCCATACACGCAGCGTCCACGGGATCGACGAATGAAGCTCCATTTTCTGCTGCTAGCCACGCTGCTCCTCGCTCCGTCCGCACAGCAGGCGACCGGCGTGAAGAGCGTCGAGGCGCGCGACATTCTCGAGCGCATGGGAACCGATTTCGATGCTCCGCGGCTGGGCGTGCCGCGGCCGATTCAAGCCAAGACGGTGGCGCGCGACCTCGCAGCCGGAACGGAGGCCGAGCTGGATGCGGTGGCTGAGAAGCGGCGCAGGACCGCCGCGAGTGCGAAGCTCGAGTCCATCTTGCGTGGACAGCTGCGGCTCGAGGCTGCGGCGCCTGGAAACGCCAAGTGGCTGCGTGTGAGCGAGGACGGGGCACTGACCGCAAGCCTCGATGCAGCCGGGCAGGCGCGCCTCGACGAGCTGCTCGCGTGCATGCGCGCGTTCGACAAGCTGGTGATGATCGAGGCGCGTTACATCGAGCTCCCGAAGGCTGCAGCGCGGAAGCTCGGAATCGATGCGACATCGACCTTGGCGACGATTGAGGAGCGCGACATCTTGCTGGAGTCCCTGATGTCCGAAGATGCGGACATGCTGTCCTCGCCGAAAGTGCTCATGCTGCCCCTCCAGCAAGCGAGCCTCTATGTGGGTGACACCGTGAACTACGTCGAAGACTGGAGCGTGCACAAGGTGGAAACGGGCGGAGCGGAAGTCCTCGATCCGCGGATCATGGAAGTTCGGCTCGGCATGTCCTTGGTGGCCCGCGCCGTGCCGCTACCCGCAGACAAGCTGTCGCTCAGCCTCGAGATCGGGCGCGCGACGATCACCAAGCCCATGCGCACATCCCGCGTCCAGCTCGGAAGCCGCGAGGTCGAGGTGGCGCTGCCGGAGATCTCGAACCGGCGCGTGCAGATCGAGCTCACGGTCGCCCCGAAAGCCACGACATTGCTGCCGATTCCCAGCGAGGGCGACCGAATGCTGCTCGTGTTCGTGACGGCCGATGTCGTGCCGGAGTCGAAGTGAGCTGCGTCTAGCGGCCGTGGCGCCAGCCGCTGGCGGCGAAGAGCAGCCAAGCGGCGATGAGCGCCGTGCCGCCGAGTGGCGTGATCGCGCCAAACCAGCGCGGTGCGCCGAGCGCCATGGCGTAGAGCGTGCCGCTGAAGAGCACGATGCCTAAGGCGAACAGCGCGCCGGCGATGCCTCCGGTACGCCCGCGCTCGGCCGCGAGGCCAAAGAGCACCAGCGCGAGCGCGTGCAACGCGTGGTACTGCACAGCGGTCTCCCACCAGCCGAGCTGCTCGGGCGAGAGCGAGTCCTTCAGCGCGTGAGCGCCGAAGGCCCCGAGAGCGACGGCGAGCGCGCCGAGCACGGCGCCGATCGAAGTCCACAATCTCATGGCGTGTCCTTCGTGGGCGCGGGGCCCTGGGTGAGCGCGCGCAGGATCTCGCCGCTGAAGCCGCCGAGGTCGGCGACGCCGAGAAGCTCGCGGGATTGCGTCGCAAGCTCGAGCTCGCGACGCGCGGCGATGCGAGCGACAACGAGCTCCTCGAGACGCTTGCGCAGCGGGCGATCCGCGAGACCGTGCAGCCCGAGCTCGACCCACTGCGATTCAGGCAAGACCCGCTCGACGATGTGCGCGAGCGTCGGTGGCAGCTCGCCGATGACGGCGTGGATCCGGTCGTTCTCGTACTCGATGGCCGCGCGCGAACGCCACGCGAGACCCACCACGCACAGCACGAAGCCCGCGGCCCACAGCGCAAGTGAAGGCGCGAAGTCGAGCCCCGCAGGCGGAAAGCCGAGTTCGCGCGGAGTGAACTCGCCGAGCTCGACGGACTGGATCGGTGCGAGGAAGTCGAACGGCAGGCTGGAGAGCACGGGCACATCGAGGCTCACCACTTCCCAGCGATGCTGGCTGCCTTGGTAGCTGATCCACAGGCGGAAGAGCAGCAGCAGCGAGAGCAAGGCGACCATGCCGCGCGAGAGCACCGGCTGCTCGCGACCTGCGCGCGAGAGGGCGATCGAGAGCAGCAGCACCTCGAAGAACATCCAGCCACCGCCGGGAGCGAGCACGCCGGACACGAGGAACGCAAGGCCGAGAAAGCCGCAGACGGCCGAGAACGCGCCGACGAGATCGCGCGGAGAGCGCGTGTCGCGACCGCTTCCGAAGAGGACCGCGGCGAGGGCGACCAGCGCGCCCACTCCGAGCGAGCTGTAGCCCGTGCCAACGAACTCGCCATTGCCATCGACTTGCAGGCCGAGCAACAGGCCGCCGAGCGCAACCAGCACGCACGCATACAGCAGCTGGCGCGCCGTGAGCGGCTCGCGCGGTTGCGGGCTCATTCGCACTCTCCGTTCAGGCCGGGAAAGAAGCGGCCCGCGACGGTGTCGAGCGGCTCGAGTCCATCCTTGCGCCCGGCGAGGCCCGTGCCGAGTCCGGGGTGGCGCGCGTCGAGCGCGCGGGCGAGCTCCGTGGGCTGGCCCTGCGCGTCCTCGAGCAAGCGCTGGAATGTCTCCACAGCGCGGTCGTAGCGCTCGCGGTCGCGGCCGAGCGCGCGCAGGTATGTCGCGCGCTCGAGCCGAGCCTGCAGCAGGAGTCCTGCCAGCGCCGGCTCGGAGAGCTGCGCGTCGCTCGCCGCGCGCGAGCCCCATGTGCGCATCCACTCTTGGAGCAGCGCGCCGAGTCGCTCGGCATCGGAGGTTCGCGCGAGCAGCCCCGGCGCCCACTTCGTGCGCCGCGCGATCTCGACGAGCAGCACCTGCGCCGCGAGAGCGTCGTCGCGAGAGCCGCGCCGCAGCTCGGAAAACAGCCGCTCGAAGGCAAGTCCATCGACCGTGTCGAGCCAGTCGCCCGTGCGCGGACAGCGCGAAACCGCGAACACGGCCTGCCGCAGCCGAGTCCACTCCGCGCGCAGCTCGAGGCTCACCCGCTCGTCGAGCTCGGCCACGCGCGTCGCCGCGCCGCGCCCAAGGAGCTGCATCGGCTCGCGCAGGGCGTCCCGGTCGCGCGTGCGGTCGGAGGGATCGAGCGGCGGGCCACCGGGAATCGAACGCACGAACAAGGCCATCGCGAGCAGGGCCGTGGCCACGAGCACGGGCAAGGCCTCGAGCGTGGGGCGGGACACTTGCGCTTCGCGGACCGGCTCGGACATGGGAGCAAGCTGCACCCTCGTCGCCCTCGATTCAAGGGCCGCGTCGCGTCGGCCCTCTCGGCGTCGCTTCGCACAGCAACTCGCCGCAGCGTGTGCAGAAGCGCGCGTCGAGCTCGGCGGGCTCATGAGCACAACGAACGCACGCTCGTCCGCTACGGCGCTCGCGCACGACATGTCGCGCGATCTCGCCCGTCACGATCGCGGTCGGAACAGCGAGCAGGGTGAAGGCCGTCATCATGATGCAGGACGCCAGCAGGCGCCCCATGACCGTCACCGGAACGACATCGCCGTAGCCGACCGTCGTGACCGTCACGATCGACCAGTAGATCGCCTCCGGAATGCTGGTGATCCCGGGGTTCGAGCCGGACTCGATCACATACATGAGCGTGCCCTCGATGCACACGAGCGCGAGCACGCTGGTCAAGAACGCGAAGATCTTGTGCCGTGAAGCGATGAGCGCACCGAGCAGCACATTGGCCTCGCCGACATGCTGCGCCATCTTGAGCACGCGGAAAACGCGCATGAGACGCAGCATGCGGATCGAATCGCCTTGCGCGATGCCCGCCGTGAAGAGCAGGACATAGGTCGGAAGCACGGCGAGCAGGTCGACGGCGCCGAGCAGGCTCGTGGCGTAGCGCCGCGGCTCGCGTGAGCACCACAGGCGCGCGAGGTACTCGAGCGTGAAGAGCGCCGTGAAGCCCAGCTCGGCGACTCGCAGCTCGCCCCGCCAGCGCGCGTGCACGCTCTCGACGGTGTCGAGCATGACGACCGCGACGCTTGCCACGACCGTCCACGGAAGAACGGTCTCGACGAAGTTTCCGAGCGGAGTCTCCGCGTCGAACAGCGCCGTGTGCAGCCGCGCACGGAGGCCCGCAGGCTGCTCCGTGCGCCTCTCGTCGTTCGGGCTCGTCGCCATCGCCACCGGGGACGATACGCGAGACGGTTGTCCGATTCGAGTGGGTCCGCGCCGTGCCTACTTGCCTTCGCGCGCCGCCTGCGCGGAGAGCTCGAGCACGCGTCGCTGCAGCGCGATGTTCTCGGCCATCAGGCGCTCGACGAGCTCGCGCGAGGCCTGCTCGGGCGCGCGCTCGAACTCGCCGTCGAGACCCTCGAGCCGGACGGTGGGGCCGTCGTCGCTCCCACCCTGCTCGCCCCGGCGCTCGCGCAGGTCGCGGAGCAGCTCGCGCAGGTAGTGCCGATGGCGAATGAGATCCGCGCAGTCATCGACCCAGTCGCGGCGCGCGAGCTCCGCGAGCAGGATCTGGCGGCTGCGGCGCACGAGCTCGACGAACTGCGTGAAGTCGGAGTCGCGCAGCTCGCGCTCGAGACGCTCGGCCTCGGCGACCAGCAGGTCGAGCGAGTCGCGGCGCGCATGCACGCTGCGCCGCAAAAACTCCGCGAACTGCGCCACGAGCACCGAGCGCCGATACCCATCCGATGCCTGCGCGTAGCCGCCGATCGCATCGCGCACGCCAAGGCGCGTCTCGAGCTGCTGCTCGACCGCGTCGCTCTCCGCATCGGCGACGCCGTCCTTGTACGGGGCCTTCCAGCGCACGCGCGCCGTCGCGAGCGGGCCATCGCCGCCGCGCGTACGGACGAGCTCGTACAGCGCGACGACCTGATGCCCGGCGCCGACCTCGCCAGCGTCGACCTTGGAGTTCGTGAAGTCCGCGTCCGCCACCGCGCGGTTCTCGTAGCCGAGAAGTCGGTAGCGCTCGACCTGCTGCGGATCGAACTCGACCTGCAGCTTGACGTCGCGCGCGATGGTCTCGAACGCGCCCGTGAAGTTGTCGACCAGCACACGCCGCACCTCGCGCTGGTCATCGACATAGTTGCACACGCCGTCGCCCTTGTCCGCGAGCTGTTCGAGCAGGTGGTCGCTGTGGTTGTCCATGCCGACGCCGACCGTGTTCAGCAAGATGCCTTGACGACGGCTCGTCTCGACCAGCCGGAGCAGCGCGTCCGGATCGGTGATGCCGATGTTGGCGACGCCGTCGGTCAGGAGCACCACGCGGTTCTGCGCGCCCTTGGTGAGCGCGGCGACGGCCTGCGCGTAGCCCATGCGCAGACCGGCCTCCGTGTTCGTCCCGCCCTCCGGCGCGAGCGGCTGCAGCGCGCTCTCGATCAGGTCGCGCTGGCGCGCCGAGGTCGCGGGCAGCACGAGCGCTGCATCGGCGGAGAACTTCACGATCGAGAGCGTATCTCCCGCGTCGAGCTGGCTCGCGAGCATGCGCAGGGAGTGCTTGACGAGCTCGAGTCGACCGTCTTCCTCCATCGAGCCCGACACATCGATCACGAAGGTCAGCGCGAGCGGCGTGCGCTCCTGCTTCGTCACTTCGCGGCCCCGCAACGCGACGCGCAGCATCCACATGTCGCCCGAGTCGCCGAACAAGCTCGGCGCGAGCTCCATCTGCAGGCGGAACGCGCCCTCGGACGGAGGCGGCACATCGCCGCGGAAGTAGTTGACGAACTCCTCCGTGCGCACCTGCTGCTTGGTCGGCAGGTGTCCGTCCGCGAGGTAGCGGCGCGCGAGCGCGTAGCTCGCCGTGTCGACATCCGCGGAGAATGTGGAGACGCGATCGAGCGCGGTGAGCTCGAACGGGTTGTCGCCCCAGTAGCGGAAGAACATGTCGCGCGGCGACTCGTGGGCGGGGCGCAGGCAGCCGCGCTCGATTTCGCGCAGGCGCTCGAGGGCCCGCGGCGCGTCCCAGTTGCCCTCCGGTCGCCCCGCGCGCTGCTGCTTGTCACTCGCAAAATCCTCCCCGATATAGCCAAGCCCCCCGCCGATGTTGCCAGGCTCGGAGAGCGTCACGACGCTGTCGCGGAGATCCGGTGTCTCCGCGGGCGCCCGGTCGGCGGGCATTCCAGCGATCAGGCCCAGCTCGGCGTCGCGCGCGAGCTCGAGGCGACGGCGCGCGGGCGCTGCGCTCCCGCCCCCGCCGCCACCCGCGATCGGAGCCTGCGGCGCGGGCGCATTCGCCTTCGAGGCCAAGGGAATCCCCGTTGCGGGGCTCGCGAGGCGTCCGGACTCGCCCGCAGCAGCGGAGTCGTAGGCAAGGAACTCAGCCCCGCTCACGACAGCCTGCGACTTGCGAGTGACGACGGGCGCGCCGGGAGCCGGCGTTGCCGTCGGTGCAACTTCGAGCCGCGCCTGCGCGAGCTCGAGCTCCGTGCGCGAGCGCTGGAACGAGCTCTGGAAGTAGAGCGTGCCGCCGACTAACAGCACCGCGGCCGCCGCAACGCGCACCCAGCTCGACGCATACCACGGGCGTGCCGCGCATCGCGCGCTCGCCGCACTTTGGAGCGTGGCGCTCGCCGACGGCGGCAGCTCTTCGTTCGCGCCGGACGCGAGCACTTCGCTCACGAGCCCGAGCGTCGCTTCGAGGCGCGCTTTCTCCGCGCGCAGCTCCGCGCTCGCCGCCAGTCGCGCTTCGACTTCGGCGCGCTCCTCAGCCTCGAGCTCGCCGAGCAGGTACGCGCACAGCAGCGCGCGCTCGCGCTGCGCTTCGTCTAGTTCCATCCCGTTCAGTTCGTCTCGCATGTCGTGCCTCCCCGCGCTCACGCGCGTCCCCCGCATCCATCCACCAACGGCGCCAAGCGAATCGAGAGTCGCTGCATGCCCTCGCTGACGAGCCACCCCACCGTGCCGAGCTTCTTGCCCGTGATCTCCGCGATCTCGCGGTACGAGCGCTCGCCGAGCAGGCGCAGCACGAGTACCTCGCGCTGGTCCTCCGGCAAGCTCGCGAGCTCCCGTTCGACGGCCGCGCGCGTGTCGCGCGCCTCGACCTCAAAGCTCGAATAGGCCTCGGGCGCCGCCGCGCGTTCTTCGCGCGCGTTGCGCCGCTTCTCGGATCGGAGCGTGTCCATGCAGCAGTTCCTCGTCACCTTGTGCAGCCACGAGCGCAGGCGCGCCCGCTCGGCCTCGGGATCGCCCGCGGCGTGCGCGGGCAGCTCCGGCGGCTGCCGGAGGAGCGCGAGGAACGCCTCTTGGACCGCGTCCTCGAAGGGCCCGCCGGGGCCGACGAGCGCGCGCGCGTGGCCGAGCAGCACGCCTTGGTGCCGCTCGACGAGCGCCGTGACCGCCGACCGCTCTCCCCGCCGCAGGGCGGAGAGCAGCGCGCCATCCGAGGGTTGGTCCATGGGAGGGTCGTTCGCGTCCTTCTTCGGAGGAACGCCGCCGCGGGGAGGTTTCTTGGGAGATTTCTGCGGCGGCACAAGCACGGTAGCGCTCGGAGCGGGCGTTATCCTCGGCGCGCGTCATGGCCGCAGAAGGAAACTCCAATTACTGCGAGCTGGTTCCCGCCCGGCTGGTCGAGACCGCGTGGCAGCTGCAGCGCCGCGTTCTCGAGCGCTTTCCGACCTCGGGCCTCGCGCGCGTGTGCGGTGAGGTCGCGGCGACGATGCGCCGTGTCGAGCGAATCGAGGCCGAGCTCGCGCAGCCGCATTTGGGGCTGCGCGCGCTGATCGCGCTGTTCGTGGCGCTGCTCGCGACCGTGGTGTTCATTCTCGGCTGGAACTTCTTCTCGACGCTGCGCGGGGGCTTCGAGAAATGGTCGGAGTTGCTGCAAGGTCTCGAGGCCGGCGTGAACAATCTCGGGTTCATCGCGGTCGCGATCTGGTTCCTGTGGCAGCTCGAACCGCGGAGGCGACGGCGCAAGGCACTGAAGTCGCTGCACGGCCTGCGTTCGCTGGCGCACATCATCGACATGCACCAATTGACGAAGGACCCGGAGATGGTGACGCGCCCGCCGCAGGACGCGACCGTGTCGTCGCCGAGTCGCGCGATGACGCCGTTCGAGCTCGTGCGCTATCTCGACTATTGCTCCGAGGCGCTGGCGCTCTTGAGCAAGGCCGCGGCGCTGCATGTCCAGCGCTTCGAAGACCGCGAGACGCTCGCCGCCGTGGGCGACATCGAGGATCTGACGGACGGTCTCTCGCGCAAGATCTGGCAGAAGATCACGATCCTCGACCGCGTGCTCGCGCGCGGCGAGTCCTGCACTCCTGACGGGCGCGGCGCGGCGCGCTAGGATGCGCGCGGCCATGGAAACGCCCGCCATCCGCGTCCTCGTCACCGGCGGGACATTCGACAAGAACTACAACGAGCTCGAGGGGCGCCTGCAGTTTCGCGAGACGCACATGCCAGAAATGCTCGGGCTCGGGCGCTGCAAGCTGGGAATCGTGGTCGAAACGCTGATGCTGATCGACAGCCTCGAGATGACCGACGAGCACCGCGCCCGCGTCCTCGAAGCCTGCCGTCGCGCTCCCGAGAACCACATTGTGATCACCCACGGCACGGACACCATGGAGCAGACGGCGCGCACGCTCGGCGCGGCCGGCATCGAGAAGACCATTGTGCTCACCGGGGCAATGGTCCCCTACACCTTCGGCAGCTCCGACGGGTTGTTCAACCTCGGCAGCGCGCTGGCCTTCGCCCAGTCGCTGCCGCGCGGAACCTATGTCGCGATGAACGGTCGCGCGCTCGGCTGGGCCGACGTGCGCAAGAACCGCTCGACGGGCGTGTTCGAGAGCGGCTAGGGCCGCAGGCGCGCGGCGAGACGCGCGCCGAGCAGCGCCATCGGCACATAGGCGACGACGAGATCGAGCGCGTCGAACCACAGCGGCGCGGACGGGATCATCGACACGGCCATGATGCCGCCGGCGAGGAACAGCACGGCGATCGCGAGCGCGACGCGCAGGCGACGGAGCGGCGCGACGAGCGCTGCGACGAACGCTCCGACGAGCGTGCCGAGCGCGTGGGCGAAGAAGGGCGCGAGCAGCTGCGCGACCGAGTACTCGGCAATGTGCGCATCGATGCTCGCCACATCGTTGATGTCGACGCCCGGCGGCGGCGGCAAGAGCTGCGAGCCCGCGACGATCAGGCCCATGTTGACCATGCCGCCCACGACGGCACCGGCGACAACCGCGCTCGTCCCGAGCATCGCGGACTCGAGGCTCATGCGCGCCGAGTCCCTACTCGGCAGGAGCGCCACCGGTCTGAGCGTGGAAGTAGCGCAGGGTCGCCTTGCGCACGCGCTCGGCGCCCTTCTCCTCGTACGCCTCGCGCAGACGGTCGAACGCATCCTCGAGGTCGCGCGCCGCCTCGTCGAGCGCCTCCGTGCGCTCCTCCTGGTCGTCGGGAACTTCACCGCCAGGGAAGCCCTCGATCACTTCCTCGAGCGCGCCCGCGAGGTCGCGCGCCGCGATCGCCTGCAGCGCGTCGACGGTCTGCTCCGCAAAGCGACCGCTCGCGTTGTAGAAGAAGGCGTCGGGGCCGCCGTTGTCGAGCTCGTGCGCGAAGCACCACACGAGGTAGGCGGTGCGCTCGGGCTCGGACAGCGAGCGCAGACCCGTGCGCACGACGCGCGCGGAGAACGGCCGGGCAATCAACTCGAGTTCCTTGTGCGGGTCCACTGCGCGGGATCCTATGTACCACCTCGGCGGGTTTCCAATGCGCGCGCCCCGGGGCTCCGCGCAAGGCAGGACTCGGAGGCGCGCCGGAGGAGCTGGTGCGCTGGACGCGTCCTAGAAGGACTCGTCGAAGGCGACTTCGCCCGTGACGCCGACTTGGTAGGCGCTGACGCGGCGCTCGAAGAAGTTCGAGAGCTCCTGCACGTCCTGCAGCTCCATGAAGGCAAAGGGGTTCTTGGCGTTGTAGCGCTTGCTCAAGCTCAGGTTGCCGAGGCGCTGGTCGGCCACATACTCGAGGTACTGACGCATGTCGCGCGAGGAGAGTCCCGGGATGCCGCCCTGCAGCAGGTCCTCGGCGAACCGCGTCTCGCAGTCGACGGCGTCCTCGATCATCTGGTGGATGTCGCGCTCGAGCTGCGCGTCGAAGAGCGCGGGCTCCTCGCGGCGCACGGTCGCGGCGACTTCCAGCGCGAAGCTCATGTGCATGCTCTCGTCGCGGAACACCCAGTTGGTGCCCGAGGCGAGGCCGTTGAGCAAGCCCTTGCTGCGCATGAAGTAGACATAGGCGAAGGCCGCGTAGAAGAACAAGCCCTCGACGCAGCACCCATAGCAGATGAGGTTGAGCAGGAATCGCTTGCGGTCTTCCGGCGTCGCGAGGCGATCGACGACGAGGCCCGCCTCCATCCACTTGAAGCAGAACTCGGCCTTGCGCGCAATCGACGGAATGTTGTGGATCGCGGCGAAGGCCTTCTCGCGCTCCTTGATGTCGGGCACATAGTTGTCGAGCAGCGTCAGGTAGAACTGGACATGCAGCGCTTCCTCGTAGATCTGGCGCGACAGGTACATGCGCGCCTCAGGCGAGTTGATGTGCTTGTAGAGGTTGAGCACGACATTGTTCGCGACGATCGAGTCGCCCGTGGCGAAGAACGCGACGAGGCGGTGCACGAGGTGGCGCTCCGCCGGCAAGAGGCGGCTGCGCAGGTCGACGAGGTCGCTGGAGAAGTCGACCTCCTCCACCGTCCATGTGTTGCGGATCGCCGACTTGTACATCTCGTAGAAGTTGGGGTAGCGCATCGGCCTGAGGGTGAGGTCGAGGCCGGGGTTCAGGATCATCGGGCGCTGGGCGATGGCGACGGACATGGCGTTGGCTCGCGTGAGGGAGTTCTTGGGGTCCATTCCCAGCTACTGGCAGGCCTCGCAGGCACCCGGGTTCTCGAGCGAGCAGGCGACGGCCTGAGCGTCGGAAGCCGGAGCCGTGGCGGCGGCCGGCGTGGAGACGGTGGTCTGACGGATGCGCGTCGCGGGACGCGAGCGCAGGTAGTAGGTGGTCTTGAGGCCGTTCTTCCAGGCGTACATGTACATCGAGGAGAGCTTGCCGATCACCGGGTTCTCGATGAAGAGGTTGAGCGACTGCGACTGATCGATCCACGCGCCGCGCGCGCGGGCGTGGTCGATCAGGGACTTCTGCGGCAGCTCCCACGCGGTGCGGTAGAGAGCGCGCAGGTCGGCCGGAATGTCATCGATGTCCTGAATCGACCCTTCCGCCGCCTTGATGCGATTGCGCATGTCCTCGCTCCACAGGCCGCGCTCCTTGAGCTCAGCCACGAGATAGCGGTTGATCTGGATGAAGTCGCCCGAGAGCGTCTCGCGCTTGAACAGGTTGGAGACCTGCGGCTCGATGCACTCGTAGCAACCGGCGATCGAGGCGATCGTCGCGGTCGGCGCGACCGCGATCAGGAGCGAGTTGCGCAAGCCGTGGACGGCGATGCGCGCCTTGAGGTCGTCCCAGCGACGCTCCTCAGAGGGCTTCACGCCCCACAGGTCGTGCTGCAGGAGGCCCCGCGCGGCGCGCGTCTGGGAGTAGGTCGGGTGCGCACCTGCCTCCTGCGCGAGCTCGCACGAGGTCGAGAGCGCGTGGAAGTAGATCTCCTCCTGAATGCGAGATGAGAGCTCGACTGCCGCTTGGCTGTCGAACGGCAAGCGCAGCTTGAAGAACACATCCTGCAGGCCCATCACTCCCAGACCGACGGGACGCCACGCGACATTGGAGTTTCTGGCGGTCTCGGTCGGGTAGTAGTTGATGTCGATCACGCGATCGAGGCGCCGCACCGCGCCGCGCGTGATCTCGCCCAGCCGCGCGAAGTCGAAGGCGCCGTTGCGAACGAGCTTGCCGAGATTGATGGAGCCGAGGTTGCACACCGCAGTTTCGTCGCTGCTCGTGACCTCGATGATCTCGGTGCACAGGTTCGAGAGGTGCACCGTGCGGCCTTCGAGGCCCGTCTGGTTGCACTTCTCGTTGGACGCGTCCTTGAAGGTCATCCAGCCGTTTCCGGTCTGGGCGAGCGTGCGCATCATGCGCGAGTAGAGCTCGCGCGCCTTCACCTGACGCATGAAGAGCTTCTTCTCCTCGGCTTCGAGATAGGCCTGCTCGAACGCGCGGCCGTAGAGGTCGGTGAAGTGCGGAACGGACTTGGGGTCGAAGAGCGACCACAGGGCGTCCGCCTCGACGCGCTGCATGAACAGGTCGGGCACCCAGTTGGCGAGGTTCAGGTTGTGGGTGCGGCGCGCTTCGTCGCCGGTGTTGTCGCGCAGCTCGAGGAAGTCCTCGATGTCGGCGTGCCATGTCTCGAGGTACACGCAGCAGGCGCCCTTGCGGCGTCCGCCCTGATTGACGGCCGCGACCGAGCTGTCGAGCGTCTTGAGCCACGGCACGATGCCGTTGGAGTGGCCGTTGGTGCCGCGAATGAGCGAGCCGCGGGCGCGCACGCGCGTGTAGGAGAGGCCGATGCCGCCGGCGAACTTGGAGAGCTGTGCAACATCGCCGTACTTGGAGTAAATCGAGGCGAGGTCGTCGAGGGGCGAGTCGAGCAGGTAGCACGACGAGAGCTGCGAGCGGACCGAGCCCGAGTTGAACAGGGTCGGCGAGCTCGGCAGGTACTCGAGCGAGCTGACCAGCTGGTAGAACTCGATCGCTTCCTTGGGGTTGTGCGACAGGCCGCAGGCCACGCGCAGGAAGAAGTACTGCGGCGTCTCGAGCGCCTCGCGCGTATGCGGGTTCACGAGCAGATAGCGGTCGTAGACCGTGCGCAGGCCGAAGTACTCGAACAGGTCGGTGTTCTCCGCGATCACCGCCTGGTCGAGCTTGCGCGAGTGCAGCGCCACGAAATCCGCCGTGGCCTTCGACACGAGGCCGTTCTCTTGGGCAGCGCGCACCGACTGCGAGAAGCTCATGATGTTCTGGTTGCGCACTTCCTTGTCGATGAAGGCGCCGAGCAGGCGCGCGGCGAGGCGCGAGTACTGCGGCTCCTCGGCGATCAGCGAAGCGGCGGTCTGGATCGAGAGCTGGTCGAGCTCGCGCGTCGTCGCGCCGTCGTAGAGACCCGAGATCGTGCGCGTGGCGATGCGCATCGAGTCGACTTCGCTCAGGCCGACCGCGCAGCGCTCGATGGCGCGCACGATCTTCATGACATCGACGGGTTCGAGCTCGCCGGCGCGCTTGCGCACGCGCATGCGCGTCTCGCCGCTCGCAGTGGCGGCTGCGCGGGGTGCGGCCTCGCCCTGCTGTGCTTGCTGCGGCTGGAGTTCGACTTGATGGAGCGTGTGCGATGTGGCCTGCGATGCGAGATCCATGAGACTGCTCTGGCTCGTGGCGGCGGTAGCGGGTGGTGTGCGGTGGAGGAACAACGCACTCGTCGGGGGGGGGCGAGACGCGGCGCGGCACTTGGAAGTGCGGCACCACCTCAGAACCCCTCCTCGGCAGCGCCGCCCCTCGTGACGCGGGCGGGATGCTAGCGGCACAATTTCTTGAGGCACAACAAGCGAGCAGCCCCTACAGGTTGTGGGCCAGAGGGCCGTGAGGGAGGGATGGCGTCCGCGGCCGGGCGGCATCGGCGGGCGGCGCGAACCTCCAGCCGTAAGTGCCTGTCGAGCAAGGCTTTGCAGAGGTTCCGAGAACTCCGGATGCGCGCTTGCAAACGGCCACGGCGCGCGCTCCGCGCCCGCGGGGGACGAAAAAAAAACTCCGGATTGTCGCGGGACAGGTCGGTCCGTGGCCCTGAGCGGGGCCGCGGCGCTCGGGAGCGCGGCCTCCGGCACTCGAGACCGGGTGGCGAAATGCGCGAAATGCGCGGGAAATCGGCGGGGTCGCCGTCGTGAATCGCGGTTTCCTTGCGTTTCCCGCGCTAGTGAGCCTGCGGCACATCGCGGTAACGACCGCCGTCCGTCGCTGTAGGGGCGCCCCATGGGCAGCGAACAAGCGCCGGAAAACCTCGGAGAAAACGCGCCTTCCATGTCCGCGTCGGCAGCCGCCGCACAGCCCGCTGGAGCGGGCGCGAGCGCGCCTGAGGGCGTTTTTTCCGCGAATTCTGGGCGCTGCGAGCCGGGCGCCCCGCCCGGTAGCGGCTGGGCCACGGCCTGCCACCTCGTCGGCTTGCTCGACTTCGGCGTGTCATTCCTGTTCGTCGGCGTGCTCGCGACGCTGGTCGTGTGGCTCGCGCGCCGCGACGCGGACGCCGAGTGCGACTTCCACGGCAAGGAGGCGCTCAACCTGCAGCTCAACCTGCTCGCGTGGCAGCTGCTCGCGCTTCCGCTCCTGTGCTGCTGCCTCGTCGGCCTGCCGATCCTCGTCGCGCTGCCGTTCGTGAAGCTCGTGGCGCTGCTCGTCGGCGCGGCGCGCGCGGCGAGCGGCGAGCGCTGGAGCTACCCGCTGATCGTGCGCGTCGTGCGCTAGGAGCGGCGCAGTAAGATGCGGCCATGATCGATCGCGAGAGGCCGCTCGTCGCCATCAACGGCGAGCTGATCGACGGCGCGAGCCCGGCGGTCACGCTCAAGAACCGCTACGCCGACGCCGTGCTCAAGGCGGGCGGCGTGCCCGTCGCGATCCCGCCGGTCGGCGGCCCGAGCGACCTCCGCCGGCTGCTCGAGCGCGTCGACGGGCTCGTGCTCTCCGGCGGCGACGACTTCGACACGGCGCGACTCGGGCTCGGTCCGACGCACGCGGCCGCCAAGCCGGTGCCGAGCGCGAAGCAGGACTTCGACATCGCGCTCGCGCAGGCCGCACTCGAGCTGCGCGTGCCGACGCTCGGCATCTGCTACGGCATGCAGCTGCTCGGACTCGTCGGCGGCGGCTCCTTGTTCCAGCACCTGCCCGAAGAATGGAGCGGCAAGAATCCGCACTCCGGGGGCGTGGTGCACGCGGTGACGCCGGAGCGCGGCTCGCGGCTCGCGCGCGTCGTCGATGTCCCCGCGCTCGATGTGATCTCGCGCCACCATCAGGCCATGCGCGACATCGGAGCGCGCTGGAAGGTCTGCGCGCGCGACGCCGAGGGTCTCGTCGAGGCCATCGAGCTCGAAGGCGACGCGTTCGTGCTCGGCGTGCAGTGGCATCCCGAGCTGGCGCCGGAGGGCACGGCCCACGACCGGCTGTTCCGCGCGCTGGTCTTCGCCGCCGCGCAGCGCTCGATCGCGCGCCGGTATCCGCAGGTCGCAGCGCAGGTAGGAGGCCGAGGATGAAGTTCAAGCTCTCGCATGCGCCGAGCGCCGGACCCGCGGACGGCAAGCTCCTCACGGACCGCGAGCGCAAGAAGCTGCTCTTCATGACGCTGCTGTTCGCAGTGGTCGGCGGCGGCATGATCTGGGGCTGGGTGACCGGCGGCGGGCAAGCGCCGGAGAAAGACAACCGGCGCAGGCGCGAGAGCGCGCCGCAAACGGAGATCGCCACACCGACCTTCCGCCGCAACGAACTCGCCGCGCTCACCGTGGACGGCACGCGCGAGGAGCGCGCCGACATCGAGCCCGCGGCGCTCGCGCTCGCGCTCGAGGACGCGCGCCTGTACGTCTGGGATCACTTCGCGCCGATGGGCGGCGTCGAACTCACCTCGCCGCTGGCCGCCGAGCTCGCGGCCCATCCGGCGGCGGCGCGCGCGCGCGTGCTGCGCCTGCGCGGTCGAATCTCGGAGTTCGTCTCGTTCCCCGAGGCCGGTTCGCTCCCCGCGCACTTCCGCGCGCTGCTCACGCTCGACGACGGCGGCCGCGTCTTCGTCGTGTTCCAGTCGTGCGTCGACTACGAGTTCGGCAACGGCGACTACGTGCACGTGGACGGGCTGTTCTTGAAGACGCTCGGTCGCGAGATCGCCGGAGCGTGGGTCGAAGCGCCGCTGGTGGTCGGGCCGCGCGCGCAGGTCTCCTATCCAGCGCTTGGCAAGGTCGCGAGCCTCGCGCGCGCCGACTGGGGCGAGGATTTCAGGCGCTACGACGAGGTCTCGACCAGCGAGCGCGAGGAATACTGGCGCGTGGTGAGCTACGCGCGCGATGTGGATCCCGCCTCGATCGACTGGAGCAAGGCGCGCACGCTCGACGCGGCGGCGATGGCGGAACTGAGCGAGGATCCGGCGAGCTTCCTCGCGCTGCCGCTGCGCATCCCGCCCTGCCGCATTCAGGACATCTGGACCCAGCGCCAGCGCGAGAATCCGGCGCGCGTCACGACGCTCACCGAAGGCTGGATCGGCGCGAACGAGTGGCTGCGCACGCCCAACCCCGTGATCCAGTTCTCGACGCTGCTCCCCGATCCCGGCTACAAGATCGGCAGTGAGGTCACGGCGCGCGGCTTCTTCGTGCGCATGAACCAGTACGAAGCGGTCGGCGGAACGCGCAAGGCACCGGTGTTCGTGCTGACGGCGCTCGAGCCCTACGAGCTGCCGAAGGAGAATGTGTTCAGCACGGTGCTCTACATCGTCGGCGGCTCGTTCGCGTCCATCGTGGCACTGTTCTGGTACCTGCTGCGGCGCGACCGAGCCAAGGCTGCTGAACTCGACGCTGAACTCACGCGGCGGCGGCGCGAGCGGCGCATCAAGGCGGCGGCGCAGGCGTGATCCGCGTCGATGTCGAGCTGCCGGGCCACGCGGCGTATCCGGTCGTGATCGGCGCGGGGGCGCTGGACGCGCTCCGTGCGCACGCGGGCGAGCGGCCCTTCGGCATCGTCGACGAGCGCGTGTTCGAGCTGCACGGCGCGCTCGCGGCACCGCTCTTCGCGCTGGCGGCCGTGCCTGCCGGCGAAGCAGCGAAGGACTGGGGGACGCTGGAGCTCGCGCTGGCGGCGATGGCCCAGCACGGACTCGACCGCGGCTCGAGCGCACTCGCGTTCGGCGGCGGCGCGACGCTCGATGTCGGCGGGCTCGCGGCCTCGCTCTACATGCGCGGAATCCGCGTCGTGTACGGACCGACGACGCTGCTCGCGATGGTCGATGCTTCGGTGGGCGGCAAGACCGCGATCAACATCGCTCAAGGCAAGAACCTCGTCGGCACATTCCACCAGCCCAGCGCGGTGCTCGCCGACACACGCACGCTCGCGACATTGCCGGACGAGGAGTGGCGCTCGGGGCTCGGCGAAGTCGTCAAGGCGGCGCTGGTCGAGAACGAAGAGCTGCTCGCGCTCGTCGAACGCAACGCGGCGGCGCTCGCGGCGCGCGAGCTCGCCGCCGTCGAGCTCGTGATCGCCGAGTGCGTGCGCTCCAAGGCGCGCATCGTCGCCTCGGACGAGCGCGAGGGCGGCCCGCGCAAAGCGCTCAACCTCGGCCACACATTCGCGCACGCTTTCGAGAAGGTGGCCGGTTTCGGCTCGATTCCGCACGGTGTCGCGGTCGCGTGCGGTCTCGCGCTGGCGCTCGAAGCGAGCGAGCGCGCAGGGCTGCTGCAGGATCGCGGACTGCGCGCGCGCATCGACGCGCTGCTGCGAGCGTTGCAGCTCCCGTGCTCCCCGGGCGAGCTGCGTATGCGCCACGGAGCCCTGCCTGCCGCGGAATTGCTCGCGGCCATGCGCCACGACAAGAAGGCGAGCGCGGGTCGGCCGACCTTCGTGCTGCCGCGCGCCGCGGGCTCGCTCGAGCTCGCGGCGACGCTCGACGACGCCACGCTGCTCGCGCTGCTCGCCTGAGTCCTAGAGCGATGCGCGCTCGCGCTGCGGCAGCGGCACTGCGATGTCGTCGTGCTCGCGCGCGCGGGACTCCGCGAGGGCGCGCACCTGCCGTTCGAGGGCCTCGTAGGTCTCGCGGCGGGCGTCGATCATGCGCTGCGTCTCGAGCTCGAAGAGACGGCGCTCGGAGCGAGCGCGGCGGTCTTGCGCGAGCCACGAAGCGACGGCGCCGGCCGCAAAGGCTGCGGCGAGCAGGATCGCGAGCTCGACGGTCAGGATCGGCATGGTGCTCGAGGGCCCGCAGGGGGCCGTCACGGTGGTTTTCGGACCGTCCGGATGGCGCCCCAAAGGCCGAGGGCGAGATTCTCGTCGAAGGCGCCCTGGGAAGCGCTCGCGACGGTCGACAGCGCCCGTTGAGCGTGCTTCAATCCGCACGTTTACGCCTCGGGGTCGCCGCCTCAGGGGAATCGTCCCACTCCTCGGCTGCCGCCGCCGCGCTCTCTCATCACTCCACCCCCATGCCGCGACGCGACGACCTCGAGTCGATCCTGATCATCGGAAGCGGGCCGATCGTCATCGGTCAGGCCTGCGAGTTCGACTACTCCGGGACGCAGGCCTGCAAGGCGCTGCGCGAGGAGGGCTATCGGGTCATCCTCGTCAACTCGAACCCGGCGACGATCATGACCGACCCGGAGACGGCCGATGCCACCTACATCGAGCCGATCACGGTCGCTGCGCTGACCAAGATCCTCGAGGCCGAGCGGCCCGACGCGATCCTGCCGACCATGGGCGGTCAGACGGGCCTCAACACGGGCCTCGCGCTCTACGACCAAGGCGTGCTCGATCGCCTCGGCATCGAGATGATCGGCGCGCGCGCGGATGTGATCCGCAAGGCCGAGGACCGCGACATGTTCCGCGCCGCGATGACCAAGATCGGGCTCGGCAGCGCGCGCTCCGGCGTGGCGCACAACATGGACGACGCGCGGCGCGTGATGGCCGAGATCGGCCTGCCGTGCGTGATCCGCCCGGGCTTCACCATGGGCGGCTCGGGCGGCGGCATCGCCTACAATGTCGAGGAATTCGAGGAGATCGCGGGGCGCGGCCTCTCGCTCTCGATGAACTCCGAGATCCTCGTCGAGGAATGCCTCGCGGGATGGAAGGAGTTCGAGATGGAGGTGATGCGCGACAACAAGGACAATGTCGTCATCGTCTGCTCGATCGAGAACTTCGACCCGATGGGCGTGCACACGGGCGACTCGATCACCGTGGCTCCGGCGCAGACGCTCTCGGACCGCGAGTATCAGGACATGCGCAATGCGTCGATCCGCATCATGCGCGAGGTCGGCATCGAGTGCGGCGGCTCGAATGTGCAGTTCGCCATCAACCCCGACGACGGGCGCATGGTGGTGATCGAGATGAACCCGCGCGTGTCGCGCAGCTCCGCGCTCGCGAGCAAGGCCACGGGCTTCCCGATCGCGAAGTTCGCGGCCAAGCTCGCCGTCGGTTACACGCTCGACGAGATCCAGAACGACATCACCAAGTCGACGCCGGCCTGCTTCGAGCCCACGATCGACTACACGGTGGTCAAGATCCCGCGCTTCGCCTTCGAGAAGTTCAAGGGCGCGGACGCGACGCTGACGACGCAGATGAAGTCGGTCGGCGAGACCATGGCGATCGGTCGCACATTCAAAGAAGCGCTACAGAAGGCGCTGCGCGGCCTCGAGACGGGACGGCCGGGCCTCGGCCTCGACCCGCGCGACCCGACCGAGTCGCTCGTCGCCGACGAGGAGCAGCTCGTGCGCGCGCTGCGCGTGCCCAACCAGAACCGCGTCCTCGCCGTGCGCGCGGCTTACCGCGCCGGCTGGAGCGCCGAGCGCATCCACGACGCGACCAACATCGATCCGTGGTTCCTCGAGAACATGCGCGAGCTCGTCGCGTTCGAGCGCGAGCTCTCGGGCGCGCTGTTGACGCCCTCGTTGCTGCGACGCGCCAAGGTGCTCGGCTACACCGATCGCCAAGTCGCGCTCGCAGTCGGCGCCACGGCGGAGCATGTGGCCGCGCTGCGCGATGAGTGGAAGATCCAGCGCACCTACAAGCTCGTCGACACCTGCGCGGCGGAGTTCGCGGCCAAGACGCCGTACTACTACTCCACATGGGAGGACGCGGAGAGCGAGGTGCGGCCCTCTCCCGCGACCAAGATCGCGATCCTCGGCGGCGGCCCCAACCGCATCGGACAGGGCATCGAGTTCGACTACTGCTGCGTGCACGCGGCCTTCGCGGTGCGCGAGCTCGGCCACGAGGCCGTGATGGTGAACTCGAACCCCGAGACCGTGTCGACCGACTACGACACGAGCAACCACCTGTTCTTCGAGCCGCTGACGCACGAGGATGTGATGGCGATCGCGCGCGCGATCGAGCCCTCGGGCATGATCGTGCAGTTCGGTGGCCAGACGCCGCTCAACCTCGCCAACGGACTGCACAAGGCGGGAGCACCGCTGATCGGCACATCGGTCGAGTCCATCGACCGCGCCGAGGACCGCAAGCTGTTCGCGGAGATGATCCGCAACCTCGGGCTCAACCAGCCGGAGAACGGCATCGCCACCACGCCGGGCGAGGCCTTCGAGCACGCGCGGCGACTGGGCTATCCCGTGCTCGTGCGACCGAGCTACGTGCTCGGCGGACGCGCCATGGAGATCGTCTACGACGACGCCGCGCTCGACCACTACATGCAGAACGCCGTGCAGGCCTCGCCCGACCGCCCGGTGCTCGTCGACAAGTTCCTCGAGGACGCGCTCGAGGTCGATGTCGACTGCATCAGCGACGGCGAGACGGTCGTGATCGGCGGCGTGATGGAGCACATCGAGGAGGCCGGCATCCACTCCGGCGACTCGACCTGCGTGCTTCCGCCGCACACGCTCGACGCGTCGGTGCAAGAAGAGATCGTGCGCGCGACCAAGGCCATGGCGCGCGAGCTCAAGGTCATCGGCCTGATGAATGTGCAGTTCGCCGTGAAGGGCGACAAGGTCTACGTGCTCGAGGTCAACCCGCGTGCGTCGCGCACGGTGCCGTTCGTCTCGAAGGCGATCGGCGTGCCGCTCGCCAAGCTCGCCGCCAAGGCGATGTGCGGCAAGACGCTCGCGGAGCTCGGCTTCACCAGCGAGGTCGTGCCGCCCTACTACTCGGTCAAGGCGCCGGTGTTCCCGTTCAACAAGTTCCCGGGCACGGACATGCTGCTCGGGCCCGAGATGCGCTCGACCGGCGAGGTCATGGGCATCGACGAGAACCTCGGCTTCGCCTTCGCGAAGGCCTTCGAGGCCGCGGGCATGAAGCTGCCGCGCAGCGGCAAGGTGTTCGTGTCGGTGAAGAATGCCGACAAGCGCGCGATCCTCTCGGACGCGCGGCTCTTGTCGCAGATGGGCTACGAGTTGTGCGCCACCGAGGGCACCTACAACGCGCTCAAGAATGCCGGCATCAAGGCCAGCCGCATCAACAAGATCCACGAAGGCCGCCCCCATGTGGTCGATGTGATCAAGAACCGCGAGATCAAGCTGGTCCTCAACACGCCGCTCGGCAAGCAGACGCGCTACGACGACAAGCAGATCCGCTCCGCCGCGATCATGGGCGGCATTCCCTGCATCACCACGCGCGCCGGCATCTCCGCCATCGTGCAGGCCTTGCTGGCGCTGCACGGCGGCGAATACCTCGTCCGCCGCCTCCAGCACCACCACCGCCGCCCCGCCGCCCGTCCGGCGACCGCCGAGGTCTGATCGGGCGAGCTGGGAAAGGGCTTCCGCATCGCGGGGGCCGCGCACGCGGGCGCGCGCCCCCGCGGCTTGTTTTCGGGGCTACAGTGAGCTTCGGCGTGCGGCTGAGCGTGGGGCTCGGCTGGAGCCCCGTAGCGATGCGATTTCCCGGCCTGACCCTCGCGCTCTCGGGGGCTGCTCTCCTCGCCGGTGGGCAGCTCTTCGGGCAGTCCTTGCCGCCGGAGGCCGTGGTCGCGCTGGCGCCGGAGGAAGCCGCGGAGCTCGTGCGCTCGCCGCGCTGGCTCGCGCTGCGCGCAGGCGGCTTCGACACGCGCGGCAACGAGCCGGAGCTGCCGGTCGACCTGCGGCGCGAGCGACGCGCGCGCGGCGGCGCCACATGCTTCCTCGTGCAGTTCGATCGCGTCGTGACGCCACAGCTGCGCACACGCGCGCTCGCCACGGGCGCGCAGCTGCTCGAGTACCTGCCGTCCAACGCGTTCCTCGTGCGCGCGACACCGGCACAGCGCGCACAGCTCGAGCGCCAGCCCGAAGTGGCGTGGAGCGGCGAGCTGCATCCCGCGTGGCGCATCGAGTCGCGCTTGCGCGAGGGCGCGCTCGATCCCGCGCTCGCCTCCGTGCAGCACGAGCTCGTCGCGCTCGGCTTCCGAGGCGGCCCGCGCGCCGCGCTCGAGCTCGCCCTGCGTCGACACGGAGCGAGCGTCACGGAGCTAATCGAGGAACACGGACGCTGGATCGCGCGCTTGCGCGCGAGCGCGGCCGTGGCGCGGCGCCTCGCGCGTGAAGATGCCCTGCAGTGGATCGAGGTCGAGGCGCCCGTGACGCTGCGCAACAACTCGGTCGCGTGGGTCGTGCAGTCGAACCAGAACCAGCTGACGAAGGTCTGGGATCGCGGCCTGCGCGGCGAAGGCGAGGTCATCGGGCACATCGACAACGCGATCTCGGTGCTGAACAACTGCTGGCTGCGCGATCCGGCGGGCACGCCGGTCGGTCCGGCGCACCGCAAGGTCGTGTATCTCTCGAGCAGCGGCGCCGATGTGCACGGCATGCACACGGCCGGAACGCTCGCGGGCGACGCGCAGCCGGTGACGGGCTCGACGCTCGGCCGCGGCATGGCGTACCTCGCGCGACTCGCGCACACGGACCTGCCCGTCGCGTCCTACTCGGCAACCGCGACGCTGCACGGCAGCTACGGCGCGCGCGTGCACTCGAACTCGTGGGGCGTCGATAGCGTGACGTCCTACAGCGCGCTGTGCGCGTCGATCGATGCCTTCGGGTGGGCAAACGAGGAGCACCTGTCGGTGTTCTCGGTCTCCAACGGAGCATTCGTGACGAGCCCCGAGAATGCCAAGAACGTGCTGGCGGTGAGCTCGACGGAAAACGGCGCCAATGCCGATCAAGTCTGCTTCGGCGGACTCGGTCCGACCGCCGACGGGCGGCGGCGGCCCGAGGTGATGGCGCCGGGCTGCGGCGTGGTCTCGGCGGCGCCGGGCACATGCGCGACGGGCACGCTCAACGGCACGAGCATGGCGACGGCCGCGATCGGCGGCGCGGCCACGCTCGCGCGCGAGTACTTCCTCGACGGCTTCTATCCGAGCGGGCTCGCGAATGCGGCGGACGCGTTCGTGCCCAGCGGCGCGCTGCTGAAGGCCGTGCTCGTGAGCTGCGGCGAGGATGTCGCGAGCGCGCCGGACTATCCGTCGATGCGCGAGGGCTGGGGCCGCGTGAACCTCGACAAGGCGCTGCACTTCGTCGGCGACGAGTCGAAGCTGTTTGCGACCGAGCTGCGGCACGCCGCGGGACTTGGCACCGGAGCGACGACGAGCTGGACCGTGCACGTGCAGTCGAGCGCGCTGCCGTTCGAGGTCACGCTCGCGTTCATGGACGCGCCGGGCTCGGTCAACGCCGCGATCGCTGTGGTGAACGACCTCGATCTCGAGGTGCTCGCGCCTTCCGGCGCGCTGTACCTCGGCAATGTCTTCGCGAGCGGCGCCTCGACGACCGGTGGCGCGGCGGATCCGCTCAACAATGTCGAGCGCGTCGTCGTGCGCCAGCCGGAGCTCGGCGCGTGGACGATCCGCGTGCGCGGCGCGAACGTGCCGCAGGGTCCGCAGGGACTCGGCCTGTGCGCGACGGGAGACATCGCGACGGGTGGCAGCTCGTCGCCGACGCGCTATTGCGTGAGCGGGCAGACGACGAACTTCTGCGCGCCGCGCCTGCACACATCGGGCGTCGCGCGCGCCGGTGCGAGCGGTGGCTTCACGCTCGCGGCGAGCGGCGTCGAGGGCCAGCGACAGGGCATCGTGTTCTATGGGACGAGCGGTCGCACATCCGTGCGCTGGACATTCCAGAGCTCGAGCTTCTGGTGCGTGCGTCCTCCGGTGCAGCGCATGACCGCGCAGACGAGCGGCGGGACGCTGGGCGGCTGCGACGGACTGTTCTTCACCGACTGGTCGGCGTGGGTGAGCGCGCGACCGTGGGCCCTCGGCGCGCCCTTCGGCCCCGGCGCTCTCGTGCAGGCGCAGGCTTGGTTCCGCGATCCGCAGGCGCCCGGTCAGGGCAACCTGACCGACGCGGTCGAGTTCGTCGTTCAGCCCTAGGCTGCGGCGACCTGCGCGCTCCGGCTGGCGAACAAGCCGAACCTTCGCTGCGTCCAGGGTGTTGGACCTCCCGTAGCTTGTTCGGTTCCGGACGATCCCCACCCCATGCGCCGCACACCTCACCTCGCCATCGTCCTCGCCGCCCTCGGACTCGCTCCCGCCTTCGCGCAGGAGGTCCCCAAGCTTCCGGACAGCCCCCAGCGGGGCTGGACCTTCGAAGAGGCCAACGGGCTGGCGGCCGAGCCGCGCTGGCTCTCACTCTCCTACGCCGAGTTCGACACGTCTCGCGGCCTGCCCGAGCTGCCGGCCGATCTGGCGCTCGAACCGCAGGCGGACGCGGGCTACTTCCTCGCCCAATTCTCCGGAGCCATCACCGAGGACCTGCGCGCGGAGCTCGCGGCCGCGGGTGCCGAGCTGCTCGACTACATCCCCAACTACGCGTTCGTCGTGCGCGGCGACGCGCGCGTGCGCACGGCGGTCTCCGAGGTGGCAGCCCATGTGTGGACGGGCGACTTCCATCCGGCGTATCGCATCGAGCCGCGGCTCTTGCTCGCGTCGCAGGATGAAACGCTCGCCGCGCTCGCACGCCCGCTCGTCATCGGCGGCTTCCCCGGCACGAGCTTCGACGTGCTCGCCGAGCAGGTGAGCGCGAGCGGCGCGACGATCGAAGAGAGCTGGGAGGAGTACGGTCGCTGGTTCGTGCGCGTGAATGCGAGCCCGCTCGCGGCGCGCGCTCTCGCCCGCGCGCGCGACATGCAGTGGATCGAGCCGGCACCGGAGATGACGCTGCGCAACGATTCGATCGTGTGGGTCGTGCAGACGAACATCTCGGGCAATACGCGCGTGTGGAGCCAAGGCATCAACGGGCAGGGACAGGTGATCGGGCACGTCGATGGACTGCTGTCGAGCACCTCGTGCTACTTCTCCGATCCCACGGGCGCTCCCGTCGGCCCCACGCACCGCAAGATCGTGTACCGCAACGGCAGCGGCACCTCCGACAGCCATGGCACGCACACGGCGGGCACCGCGGCCGGCAATGCGCAGCCCGTCAACGGCTCGACGGCCAACCGTGGTCTCGCGTACCTCGCCAAGCTCGCGCACACCGAGCTTCCGATCTCGGGCTTCAACACGACCGGCGTCGCGCACGCGAATGTCGGAGCGCGCGTGCACACCAATTCGTGGGGCAACGACGCGACGACCGCCTACGACTCGCTCTGCAACTCGATCGACACATTCCAGTGGAACAACGAGGACAACCTCGTGCTGTTCTCCACCACGAACACGTCGACGCTGAAGAACCCTGAAAACGCGAAGAACCTGCTGGCTGTCGGAGCGACGCAGGACACGCCCAACGTCAACTCGTTCTGTTCCGGCGGTACGGGCCCGACCGCGGATGGGCGGCGCAAGCCCGAAGTGATGACGCCGGGCTGCGGCACCGTGTCGGCGAGCACGGGCTCGTGCGGCACGACTTCGCTCACCGGTACGAGCATGGCTTGCCCGTCGGCGACGGCCGCGGCGGCGCTCGTGCGCGAGTACTTCATGGACGGCTTCTACCCCACGGGCGCGGCTGTTGTGGCCAACGCATTCACACCGACCGGCGCGCTCGTGAAGGCGGTGCTCGTCAACACCGCGCAGGACATGACATCCATCTCCGGCTATCCGAGCAATCAGGAAGGCTGGGGCCGCCCCAACCTCGACGAGTCGCTGTTCTTCACGGGCGACGCCGCCAAGATGATCGCGGTCGATGTGCGCAAGGCTCAGGGGCTCGTCACGGGCGCGACCTACGTACGGCAGTTCCAAGTGAACGCGAGCACGACGCCACTCGAAGTCACGCTCGCGTGGCACGACGCTCCCGGCTCAACGAATGCCTCGAATCCGGTCGTCAACAACCTCGACCTCACCGTGACGAGCCCGACGGGCGCGGTCTATCGCGGCAACGTGTTCGCGAGCGGCTGGTCGACCACCGCCGGCAGCGCGGACCTCAAGAACAATGTCGAGCGCGTCGCGCTGCAGGCCCCGACGGTCGGCACATGGAGCTTCACGGTCACGGCCACGAACGTGCCGACGCCGAACCAAGGCTTCGGCCTGTGCCTCACGGGCAATGTGACGGACGGCGGCGGGTCCAACCCGACGAGCTACTGCACCGCGGGTCTGACCTCGAGCTTCTGCTTCGCGGACCTCACGGCCTCGGGAGTCGCCAGTGCGAGCGCCACTTCAGGCTTCGTGCTCACGGCGACACAGGTCGAGGGCAACCGCCTAGGCCTCATCTTCTACGGCATCACCGGCCGCAACGCCGCGCCGTGGTCGACCAACAATTCGAGTTTCCTGTGCGTGAAGTCGCCGGTCCAGCGCACGCTCGCGCAGAACTCTGGCGGCAGCTCCGACACCTGTCAGGGCGTCCTCACGATCGACTGGAACGCGTTCCGCGCGACGCGCCCCACCGCGCTCGGCAACCCGTTCGTGTCGGGCCAGCTCGTGCAGGCGCAGGCGTGGTTCCGCGATCCCGCTGCACCGGGCACCACGAACCTGTCCGACGGACTCGAGTTCACCGTGCGGCCCTGAGGCACGCCTCGGTCGAGACGAAAGCGGGCGCGGCCAGCGTTGGCCGCGCCCGCGGTGTTTGGAAAACCATGAGCCGAGATGCGCGCGCTCGGCGCTTGCAGCCGCGCGCGCGGAGCGTTGGGATGGTGCCACATGCAAGTGCTCCATCGCCTCGGCGTCTGCTCGTGGTCGCTCCAGCCGACCTCCCCGGCGGACCTTGCTCACAAGCTGTCCAAGGTCGGCGCGCGCGCCTGCCAGCTGCACCTCGACCCGCTGCGCGACGGCTCGTGGGACGCGAGCGAGACGCTCCAGGCCCTGTGGGGCGCGGGAGTTTCCGTGCTCTCCGGAATGATGACTCCGCACGGCGAGGACTACTCGACGCTCGACACGATCCGCGTGAGCGGCGGCCTGCGCCCGAGCGCGCACTGGACGACGAACCTCGAGATCGCGAGGGGCGACGCGCGCGTCGCGCGCTCGCTCGGCCTCGGGCTCGTGACCTTCCACGCGGGCTTCTTGCCCCACGATGCGCACGATCCCGAGCGCGCGGTGCTGCTCGATCGACTGCGCCAAGTGGT
>VGYZ01000036.1 GCA_016872795.1 Planctomycetota bacterium | reverse complement strand
CCTACCCCGGGAGGGAGCCGCGAACCGTCCGGCCGGAGAATCGACGCCCGCCACCATGTGCGGCAGGGGAAAACATTTCCGGCGCGACCTCCGCGGCCACGGTCAGCGGGCTCGGGACGCGTCGGGCGGCTGCGGGCGGCTAGCCGTCGTGCTGTCGACTGGGGAGGATCGAGGGAGCCGGCGGGGTGATGGCGCGCGTGTTGTAGTGCACGCAGGTCGGGCACTTGTGGAAGTGCTCACGCTGGTGCTTCTGGCAGGTGGAGATGTCGATGTTCGCCGTCATGAGAGCCGCCAAGCCGTCGGCCCGAGTGGGGCAGACGCGCTGGTTCGGCGACGGGGCCAGGCCATCCTGCGGCTGGTCGTTCATGCTGTGAGCGCATTGTGCCGCCCTCGGCCGCGGGGTCGCAAGTTCGCGTCAGTTCGAACGGCCGAGCGCGGCCTGAATCCGACGCAGAGACTCCTGAGCAGCCCATGCCCCTCGGTGGCTGTCGCGGGATAGCTCGACGGCTGCCATTCCCTCGTAAGATGTTTCCAGCAGAGCATTTAGGGTGTCGGGCAGATTCAGCACGCCCTCCCCGAACAGGCGGTGCTCGTGGCGTCCTTCGGCGATGTCGTCGAGGTGCACATGGGCCAGACGCGGGCGCAGTGCGCGAATCTGCTCCCCCACCGGATGGTCGCCCGTGACGAGACAATGGCCGACATCCAGAGTCAGCCCTAGGTCGTCGCCGTCCGCTCCGAGGCGCTCGCAGAGCTCGAGGTAGCCGGAGGGGCGCTCGAGGAACATGCCGGGCTCGGGCTCGAACGAGACGGTGACCCCGCGCTCGCGCCCGTGGTCGAGCACCTCGCGCACTCCGTCGCACAAGCGCCGCCACAGCTCCTCGGACGCCGCAGGACCACCGCGGCGATCGCCCACCGAGCCGCACGGAGCCGCCCCGGACCAGATCGAGATCAGGCTCGCGTCGAGGTCGGCGGCGAGGTCGATGCAGCGCTGGAGCAGGCGCACTCGGCGAGCGCGATCGGCGGCGTCCGGCTCGAGCAGGGTGGGCCAGTGCTTGCGGCGCGGGTCGAGCACGAAGCGCGCGCCCGTCTCGACGGCGAGCGCGAGGCCGAGCTCCTCGCTCCAGCGCCGAACATCGTCCACCAGCCGCGGGCTGGGCTCCAGCGGATCGAGCTGACCGACATCCGGCGTGATCGCCACGCCCTCGTAGCCGAGGTCGGCCAGCATGCGCAGGGCGTCGAGCAGCCGGTGGTGGGCCAGACCGTTGGTGTTGTAGGCGAGGCGAAACACGGTGTGCGCGACCCCTAGTCTAGCGGCCGGGCGTGCTCCAGCCGCCGCCCATGCGTCGCACGAGGTAGCGGTCCGAGAGCCGCGGCGAGAGCAAGCCGAGCAGCGACAGCGCGCGCCACTTCCACGAGAGCCAGCGCTCGGGTTCGGGGTGGCGGTCGAGGGCGAGGATCTCCCCGGCCACGCGTTCCGGCGAGTCTGCGGCGCTGATGTCGGGACCGCGCAGGCGGCCGGGGTTGGGCTGGTTGGCAAAGAAGGCCGTGCGCGTCAGGCCGATGTCGAGCAGGCACACCGCGATGCCATCGCCGGCCCACTCGATCCGCAGGCCTTCGCCGATCGAGCTGAGCGCCGCCTTGCTCGCGGCGTAGGCCACCTGACCGGGAATGCCGCGCCGCGCCACGATCGAGGACACGAGCACCATCACGGGTCGCTCGCCTGCGCGCAAGAGCGGCAGCGACTCGCGCGCCACATCGAGCACGGCGGTCACATTCGTGGCGACGAGCGAACGCAGCAGCGCCGGCTCGTACTCCTCGACGCGCGCAAGGTAGCCGTGCGCGGCATTCTGGACGACGAGGTCGAGCGCACCGAAGTGCGCGCGCACTTGGCTGAGCGCGGCCGCCACCGAGGCTGCGTCGCGCAGGTCGCAGGGAACGCACAGGTGCGTGTCGGGCTCGGCGAGCGACGCGCGCACGCGCTCGAGCTCCGCCTCGCGGCGGGCGAGCAGTACGACGCGATAGCCCGCGCGAGAAAGCGCGCGCGCCGTGGCTTCGCCGATTCCCGACGACGCTCCCGTGACCAGAGCGCGACGAAGGCTCGCTCCCTGCCGCCCCGCGCTCATCGCAGCCTTTCCGAGTGCTCGTGCTTCACGAGCCTCAGCGCGCGATCGACTTGTGCAGCCAGCGCACCTTGTCCATCCACTCGGTGCGCGTCTTCACGATGCGGCGCACCTCGGGGTTGGCGTCGCCGTACTTGGTGAAGAGCTCTTCTTCCCACATGGCGGTCATGTCGAAGGCGTCGTTGAGTTTCGTGCGCGCTGCCGCTCCCTTCTGGTTCAGGAGCGCCGTGTTGCCCGATGTCTTCGCCGCGACGGCCTCGTCGTACAGCTTCGCGCCCTCGTTCGCGATCAGGATCGCCTTCTGCCAGTTCGCGTCCGCCTCGAGTCCTTCCGGGGCGTCGGCGATGAACGTGCGTCCGCTGCTCGAGCCCGCCCTCTTCGGGGGCGGCTGCTCCGGCGGAAGGTCATCGAAGGGCTTGGGCTTGTTCGAAGCGCCCGGCTTCGGAGCCTCCGCGGGCTTCTTGCCGCTGCCCGCGACCACCGCCATCACGCCGCCGCCGAGGATCACGATGACGGCGGCCAGCGGGATGAGCGGGCTCATGCCGCTCTTGGGTGCAGCGCGGCGACCGCGCTCGGGTTCTTCCTGCTTCTGCTGCGGTCGTGCCATGCGTCGAGAGCTCCTCGTTGGGCGTGGGCGATGATAGCGAGCGCCGCGCGCGACCGATCAGCGGCGCACGAGTCGAGCGCAGTAGCCGCCGTCGACGGGGCCAACGCCGCGCTCCTGCGTCAGCTCGACATCGGGCAAGCTCTCGCGGTCCTCCGCGAGCGACCAGTGCGCATGGCGCGCGAGGAATGCATCGATCAGGCGCCGGTTTTCCTCGGGCTCGAGCGAGCGCGTCGACCACACCATGCGCCCTCCGGGGCGCACGAGCCCTGCGGCGCGCTCGATCCACCGCGTCTGGACTTGCGCGAGTTCCGCCCGGAAAGCGGGACCGAAGCGCCAGCGCGCCTCGGGATGCTGCGCGAGCACGCCCGTGTCGCTGCACGGCGCATCCACGAACACGCCGTCGAACGCGCGCGTGCCGAGCGCCTCGCCGAACTCCGCTCGATGCGTCTCGATCCCTTCCGCGAGCGGCAGCCGCGCGGGCGTCGACCTCGCGCACAGATGGAGCAGCTCCTCGCCCAAGCGCGCCTGCAACGCGTCCGCGGCGCGCAGCGCACTCTCGCCCTGGAGCGTGAGACGGCCTTCGGTGAACGGTGCGCTCGATGTGACGAGCTCGGCGGAGGACGACGGAGCGAGGAGGATGTGCCCGTGGAGCCCTTCGCGCGCGCTCACGCCGAGCCGGGCGAGCTCGCTCGCGACTTCCGCGCGCTCACCGCGCCCGACGCACATCGAAAGCGGCGGCTCGTCGAGCGCGAAACGCGCGAGCGCGTGCGCGCGCTGTTCACCATGGCCCGCGATCCAGCGCTTGAGCATCGGCGCCGGCATCGACAACGCCTCTTCGGCCCACAGGAGCGGATGCTCCGCCGGATCGCGGAAAATGGGCTCGCGGAACGAGAGGTTGCGGCCGACGAGGTCGCGGCGTGGATCGCCCGACTGCGCGTTCTCGATGCGCTCGTAGATGCTTTTGAGGAACTCGCGCGCGATGCGGACCTTCGAGGGGCCGAGCGTCGTGCGCACGGCCTCGGAACACTCGGAGAGCACCGCGTGCGGCGGGATGCGATCGAGGAACAACGCCTGCGCGAGCGCGATGTGCAGATGCGTGACGAGCTCGATGTTCTTGAGCGCGGGCGCGACCGCGTGAACGATCGCGCGCAGAGTGGCGCGGCGACGCAGCTCGGCGCCGATGATGCGGCGCAGGAGCCCGCGCTCGCGAGCATCGACGCCGAGCGCGTCGGCGTGACGATCGACATCACACAGCGCAGTGGCCGATCCGGAGCGCAGGATCGTGTAGGCGGCGAGGCGAGTCATGGGGTCCGGGTGGAGGGCGTGCCGACGCACTGGCCCGGCTCGATGCGCGCGCCGCGCAAGTACTCGGCGGAGGGAAGCGCGCGCTTGCCGGCCACCTGCACGGTGACGAGCTCGAGTGCGCCGCGTCCGCACGCCACGACGAAGCGCGCGCCGGATTCGAGCACGCAGCCGGGCTTTCCGGCGCCTTCGACGACGCGCGCTTCGTGCACATTGAGCTCGCGCCCCTTGGGGTCGAGCATCCGCGCGAGCGGCCAAGGGTTGTACGCGCGCACTGCGCGCTCGATCTCGCTCGCGGCTTTCGTCCAGTCGATGGCGCCGCGTTCTTTCCGAATCTTGCGCGCGTAGGTCGCGCGCGAGCTGTCTTGTGGCGTGAACACCGCGCGACCTTGCTCGAGCAGATCGAGCGCTTCGACGAGCGCTTCGCCGCCGAGCAGCGCGAGCGCGTCGAACAGCTCGCCCGATGTCTCGCGGCCTTCGAGCACGCGCTCTTTCGCGAGCAGCACATCGCCCTCGTCGAGCGCGAGCACGATGCGCTGGATCGAGACGCCCGTCACCGCATCGCCCGCGAGCACCGCGGCCTGAATCGGCGAAGCGCCGCGCCAGCGCGGCAGGAGCGAGCCGTGCACGTTGAGCGCGCCGTGCGGCGCGAGCTCGAGCAACGCGGGCTTGAGGATCACGCCGTAGCTCGCGACCACGAGCACATCGGGCGCGAGCGCACGCAAGGCGTCGATGAACTCCCGCGCGTGCGGATCCGCGGGCCGCAACACGGGGATGGCGTGCGCGCGCGCGGCCAGCGAGAGCGCGGACGGCTCGACTTCGCGGCTGCGACCCTTGGGCTTGTCCGGCGGCGTCACCAGAGCGAGCGGCCGGTGTCGGGAGCGCTCGAGGCGCTCGAACACCGGCGTCGCGAAGGGAGGCGAACCGAGGAAGACCGTGCGCAAGGCGCGATCAGATCTTCGACAGGACCGTCTGCTTGAACTTCTCGTACGGCTGGCTGCCGACCATTTGGTGCAAGACCTGGCCGTCCTTGATGATCAAGAATGTCGGGATCGCGTTGATGCCGTAGCGCGCCGGAACGTCCGGATTGTCCTGCGTGTTCAGCTTGAGGACCTTGAGCTTGCCCGCAGTCTCGTCCGCGAGCTTGTCGACGTACGGGCCCATGGCCTTGCAGGGGCCGCACCATTCGGCCCAGAAATCGACGAGAACGGGGAGGTCGCTCTTGAGGACGGTGGTGTCCCAGAGGCTGTCGGTGACGTCGGCGGCTTTGCTCATGTCGGGGGTATGGAGAAGGGAGTTGGCTTCGAGAGGGCGGGCGCGCCCTGAGTGTGTCGGAACTATGGGACGCGAATCGGCGCGCGTCCACTCCCGCGCGGAATCAGGCCTCGCCGTCGCTGTCGTTCGCCGCTTCGGCGGAGTCGAGAGCGGGCGGCGCGCTCGCCAGTGCGCGCGGCGGCGGGAGCGGCGAGTCGTCGTCTTCGACATCCTCGAAGACATCGTGCAGCGGCTCGCGCGGCGCGGAAACGGCGGCGGTGGCGGCCTCGGGGCCCTCGATGCGCTCGTCCTCGAACTCCGTCTGGCGCACGATGCCGTCGAGGTCATCGCCGAGGTCTTCCCGCAGCGAGATCGTGATGTCGGAGTCCCTCGACTCCTGCCGCGCGCGCACGGCGCCGAGCTTGACGAGCTCGAGCAGCGCGCAGAATGCGCCGATCAGCGTGCCCTTGCTCGCGCCGCCCTTGGCGACGGTCTCTTCGACGAGCTCGCGCAGCGACATCGAGCGACGCGCCTTGACGCTGCGCACGAGCTCCTCGACGAAGAAGCGCAGCGGGCGGTGCTCGGTGGCGATCACCAGCGACTTGTTGGCGAGCGTCTCGCGCATCAAGCGCGAGAAGGCAGCGAACAGGTCCCAGTTGGTCAGGTCTTGCAGGTCGAGTCCCGACTCGGCGGATTCCGCGGGAAGGAAGCCACGCTCGTGGAGGTGGTGGCGCAGCTGGGCGCGTTCCTGCAAGTCGCGCGAGGCCTGCTTGAAGTGGCGATATTCGATCAGGCGCTGGATGAGCTCGTCGCGCGGGTCGAGCTCTTCGGCGAGGTCGATGCTCTCGCCCGGCAGCAGCGAGCGCGACTTGATCGCCATCAAGGTCGCCGCCATCACGAGGAAGTCGGCCGCGAGCTCGATGTCGATGTCCTGCAGGTCCTTCAGGTAGCGCAGGTAGCCATCGATGATCTTGTGCAGGTCGATGTCGTGGATCTCGACCTCCTGCTCGCGCACGAGGTGCAGGAGCAGGTCCATCGGTCCGCTGAAGACCTGTTCGAGCGAGACGGTGTAGTCGCGGGTCACCATGTTCCACCCGTGAGGAGGTCGACGAAATCGAACAGCTGGCGCGAGCCGCTCACGATCAGGCCGTTGAGGCCCGGGACCATGCGCAGGAGCGTCACGAGTGCAACGACGAGGAACAGGCCGAAGCGCTCGAGCTCTTGGTAGGGCTCGCGCAAGCCGGGCGGCAGGAGCCAGGCCATGACGCGCGAACCGTCGAGCGGCGGCACCGGAATCAGGTTGAAGGTCGTCAGCGCGAGGTTGGCGTACAGCGATAACTGCAGCACCTCGAACAGGAGGTCGCCCCCTCGGTAGCCACCGAGGTGGGAGGCGACCTTGAGGCTGAGCAGAAACACGATCGAGAGCAGGAAGTTCGTCGCGGGGCCGGCGAGGGCGACGAGCATCATGTCGCGCAGCGGGTGGCGCAGGCGGTGGTAGCTCACCGGCACCGGCTTGGCCCCGCCGAAGGCCGGCATGCCCATCAGCATCAGCATTCCCGGCAGGATGATCGTCATGAACGGATCGATCGACGGCAGCGGGTTGAGCGTGATGCGCCCGAGGTCCTTGGCGGTCGGGTCGCCGCACTTCCACGCCACCCAGGCGTGGGCGGCCTCGTGCAGGGCCAGCGAGATGACGACGAAGACCACCACGAAGGCGATCTGGAGGATCTCGATCGACCCCGAGCCGAGCTGGGGGGCGGCGGCGGCGCACAGGGCGGCCGCGCACAGGGTCGGAGTGTGAGGACGCAGCCGGGAGAGCACGTTGGGAGCCGCGCGGCGGGGCCTGCGCGGCGCGTTTTATAGCACAGGCCACCGCGACGGCGGGCGGCGCGCGGATCGGCTATTCTCTGTCGCCTGCCAATGAGCGCCGAACGCCGAGCCCCCGTCGAAGAACGCACGCCCATGGCCCACCCCGGCTCCACCCCCAAGGACCCCGCGCCGCTGCACTCGAGCGGCGGTCCCGCCGACCGGCTCGAGCGCGCGAGAGAGGTGATCCGCGTCGAGGCGCGCACCATCGCGCGGCTCGAGTCGCTGCTCGACCAGCGCTTCGTCACCGCCATCGACCTGCTGCTCGCCTGCAAGGGCACCGTGATCTGCACGGGGATGGGCAAGGCCGGCCTGATCGCCCAGAAGGTCTCGGCCACGCTGGCGAGCACGGGCACGGACTCGATCTTCCTGCACCCCGCCGAGGCTCTGCACGGCGACCTCGGTCGCATCCGCCCCGGCGATGTGCTGCTCGCCCTCTCCAACTCCGGCGAGACCGCCGAGGTCAAGGTCGTGGTGCCCGTCGCGCGCAAGATCGGCGCCAAGGTCATCACCCTGACCGGCAACCCGCAGTCGGGCCTCGCCCAGCTGTCCGATGTCGTGCTCGACATCGGCCGCGTCGACGAGGCCTGCCCGCTCGGCCTCGCTCCGACCGCGAGCACCTCGGCCATGCTGGCCCTAGGCGATGCCGTCGCCATGGTGCTCTCCGCCGAGCGCCGCTTCAGCCGCGAGGAGTACGCCCTCTACCACCCCGCCGGCTCGCTCGGCCGCAAGCTGATGCGCGTGGTCGAGATCATGCGCCGCAACGCCGAGCTGCCGCTGGTCCCCGCCGGATCCACCCTCGCCACCACGCTGCGCGTCATGGGTCACACGCCGGGCAAGCCGGGCGCGGCGCTCGTCGTCGCCGCCGATGGCCGCCTCGCGGGCATCTTCACCGACGGCGACCTGCGGCGGCTCGTCGCCGAGCGCGGCGAGCTGCGGCGCGAGGACCCGATCGAGCACTTCATGACTCGCCATCCCAAGTCGGTGCGGCCCGACCAGCTGCTCGAGGAAGCCGAGCGACTGCTGCGCGAGTTCCGCGTCGACCAGATCCCCGTGCTCGACGCCGAACAGCGCCCCATCGGCCTGCTCGACGTGCAGGACATTCTCGACACGCGTCTCTAAGCTCTGCCCCCGCGATGAAGGGGGATGGGCTGGAACCGCGGCTCGCAGAGCTGCTTCGACCGGTGCGCCTCGTGGCGCTCGATGTCGATGGCACGCTCACCGATGGCGCCGTGACAGTGAGCGGCGGCGGCGAGGAGCTGCGCTTCTCGGTCGTCGACGGTTTCGGCATCAAGGAGCTCCAGCGCGCGGGCCTCGTGGTCGCGTGGATCACCGGGCGCAGCTCGCCGGCCACGGTCGCCCGCGCCGAAAACCTCCAAGTGACCGAGCTCCACCTCGGCCAGCTGCACAAGACCGCCGCGCTGCGCTCGATTCAGGAGCGCCTCGGCATCGCGCCGCGCGAGACCGCCGCCATGGGCGACGACCTGCCGGACCTCTCGCTGCGCCCCTGCGTGGGCTTGCTCGCGGCGCCGGCCAACGCACGCCCCGAGGTGCTCGCGCGCGCCGATTTCGTCACGCACGCTCACGGCGGCGCCGGTGCGGTGCGCGAGCTCGCTGAGATGATCCTGCGCGCGCAGGGGCGCTGGGCAGCCGTCGTCGCTTCCTACGGCGCATGAGGAAGCTCGGCGTCTTCCTGCTGCTGCTCGCGCTCGGCGCGGGCGCGCTGTGGTGGTTCGACTCGCAGCAGCGTCTGCAGGAGCCGCAGCCCGGCGCCAGCGAGCCCCGCGGGCCCGCGACGACGCCGCGCCAGTCCGGCGGCGTACTCACGGACGCCGGCGAGGCCCATGGGACCGGCGCTCAAGTGGCGCTCTCGGGTGCGCTCGACCTCTGGTCGAACGACACGAGCGATCCGACGCAGCCGCGCAAGCGCTCGCACCTCGTGGCCTCGGATTGCCGCACGCTCGGCGAAGGTCGCTTCGAGCTCGCACGCGTCTCGCTCGATCTCTTCGAGCCCGCCAGCGGCGAGGGCGAGGCGAGCGCGAAGGCCGCGCGCGCCGAGGCGCGCATTCGCGTCGAGCCGTCGCCAGCTCTCGATGAGGAGCATCCCATCGCGCTCGAGGATGCCGAGCTGCGCTACGAGCGCGGCTCGCGCTTCGCACCGCTGCTCCTGCGCATTCCGCGGCTGGAAACGGTGGTCGCTCTCGAGCGCGCGACATCGAGCGAAGTGGTGGTGCTCGAGGGACGCGGGCTCTCGGTTTCGGGTCGCGGCCTGCAGCTCGAGCGCAAGTCGGAGAGCCTGACGATCGAGAACGAGCCACGCGCGCGTGTGGTGCTCGAGGACGGCTCGAGCGCGGCGCTCTCGTCGCGTGCGCGGCTGGTCGTGCGCTCGCGCCCCGACCTCGGCGCGGAGCTGGCCGAGCTCGACACCGAGCGCGACGCACGCCTCGTCTTCGACGGCGAAGCTCCGCTCGAGCTGCGCGCGGATCGCATTCGCCTGATCGGCTCGATCGAGCAAGGCTCGTCCTCACGCCTGCGGCCACTGCGCGCCGAGGCCGAAGGTCATGTCGTGATCGCGCGCAAAGATGGCGGTGTCGCGCGCGGCGAGCGCCTGCTGCTCGACTTCGACGCGCTGGGCAAGCCCGCCAAGGCGACCCTCGATGGCCAGCCCGAGCTCGAAGGAACGCTCGGCGAGGAACTCTTGGCCGACATCCCCGCCGAGCAGCGCCGCGAAGGCGAGGCGCTGGTCGTGCTGCTCGACGGCGCCGGTCCGCTCGAGCTTTCGCTCGGCACTTCGCGCGACTTCGTCTTGACGGGACCGGCGCGCGTGCGCATGCCGGCGCTCGACGCGCTGCTCGAGTGCGACACATCCATTCGCGGCACGGCGCCGCTCGCCTCCGGCCGTGGCCGGGAAACGGGCGGGCTCGTCGCCGAGGGCAATGTGCGCTTCGCCTACGGACGCGCGCAGCTCTCGACGGCCCTGCTGCGCGCGAGCGCGTTCCTCGACAAGGGTCGCAGGCCCGCCGTTCGCGTCGTCACCGAGTCCGACACGCGCGTCGTGGTTGAGCTCGAGGACAAGTCCTCGGTCGAGGTGCTCGCAGCCGGCGGCCTCGTCGCGGAACAGCGCGACGGCAAGCTCTTCCTGCCGGCCGCGCGCGATGTCTCCTTCTCGGTCCGCGGCGAGCGCGCGCTCTCCGGCCGCGCGGACAGCCTCACCGACCTCGATGTCGAGCGGGTGAAGTTCGTCGCCGCCGGACATGTGCTGGTGAACCTGCCCGAGGGCACCGGTCGCGGCGAGCGCTTCGAGGCGCGCTCCGCGGACTCCGGCGAGCTGTCGGGCAGCGCCAGCGAACCCGCTCGCGTCGAAGTATCCGAAGGCTGGTTCGAAGCGCGCATCCTCGACTTGCAGCCCGGACTGGTCGAAGCGCGCGACGATGCGCGCGGCAAGGTGTCGCTGGGCGGCTTCGACTACGAGGTTCGCGCCGGCTGGATCGTGCTGCAGCGCGATGCGCGGCCCGAGGACGCGAGCGACCCGGCCGAGCTCCTGATCGACGCCGGCGAAGCGGTCTTCGTCGAGCGAACGGGCGGTCCCGAGAAGCTGGCGCTGCGCGCCGAGCGCTTCCATGCGGAAGCGCGCACGACCGCTCCGGGAGAATTCGAGCCCGCGCTCGTCGTCGCTCTCGGCAGCGTGCAGTTCGCGCTGGCCGACAGCGAGCCGCGCTACGAAGGCCGCGGCCACAGGCTCGAGCTGCGGGGCGATCGCACGGGCAGGCTCGAGCCCGCCCTCGAAAGCGAGAAGGTCTCGCTGTCGGGGCGGGTCGGCGAGCGCGCGGAGCGCGTGAAGATCGAGGCCGCGCGCATCGACTTCTCGCCGGAACGGCTGGTGGCCGGCAACTTCGAGGCCGAGTTCGAAGGTCTCGTCTCGGGTCTCGGCGCCGATGGCTCGGCGGGCAGACTGCGCGCGATCGGCGGCCTGATGGCGATCGATCCGATGCAGGTGACGCTCTCCGAGGGTGTCTATCTCGGCGGTACGGATTCGAGCGGCCAGCCGTGGTCGCTCGATGCGGGCCTGCTCATGCTGCGCGCGCGGCGCATCGACGGCGAGCCCGACGAGGAGGCTGCCATCGCCTCGCTCGTCGACCTTGTCGCCCAAGGCGCCGTGCGACTCGATGCGGCTCCGCTCGGGCGCGCGCGCGCCGAGGTGCTCACCGTCGATCACGACACGCGCCGCATCCGGCTGCTCGGCAACCCAACCGCCGCGACGACTCGCGAGGCGGGTATCGAACGCGGCGGCGTGAGCTGGTCCTCGCCTGCGTTCACTTTCGATCTGGCCACGGGCTTCCTCCAGTCGGAAGGCGGCAGCGTCCGCTCGTCGCCGGACGACCTCGAGAGCTGGTCGATCTCCTACGAGGCGCTCGAGCCGCTTGTGCTGGAAGACCGCACGGCGCTGATCTTCCGGCAGCCGACATGGCGCGAGGGCGGCAATGTGTTGCGTGCGAACTGGGCGATCCTGTGGGTGGACCAGAGCCAGTGGCGCGCTCTCTCGAGCGGTCGCAAACCGGATCCCGAGCTCGTCGGCGATCCGGATGCGCGCGGCGGTGGCCGTGTACCCAAGGTGCTCTTCGGCGGCTTTCCGCTGCACGAGGGCGCGAGCTGGCTGCAAGAGCTCTATCTCGACGGCGACGTCGAGTACCGCGTCAACGATGTGCGCAGGGCGCGCGCGGACGGCGTGTACCTCGACTTGATGGACGGCCACGGTTGGGTGCACCAGTTCGTGCTCGACATCGAAGTGCCGATCGGAAGCCGCGAGTACTTCCTCAAAGTCGAGGTGGATTGGCTGCGAACCTCCGCCGATGGTTCGATGAACGCGGTTGGCGCGGTTGCAACGACATGCCTGCACGACGTCCCCCACTACAAGATCAAGATCGGCAACTTCGCGGTCGTGCCGCGCTTCAAGCGCAGCGAGCGGCGCGATGCACGCCGCGGATCTCTCGAGGAAGTCCTCGAGCGCGACGGCTGGGACATCGAGCTCGAAGGCAACGAGATCGCGCTGGCCGGTGGATTCGGCCTGCCCTTGCCTCGCATCGCTGGCCCGCTGACGAACGACTACAAGCTCGATCAGGAGGCGCTGTCGATCGGCGGCTTCCGCCTGCCGTCCTTCGGCAGCGACTCGAAGCTCGGTACATTCATTTCCGCGAGCTTCTCGGGCGAGCTCGGCCTGATCGGCGACGGTTTCGCCTGGCTCTTCGATCAGATCGCCCCCGACGACCTCGAGCTCCAAAAGCCCGAGGGCAGCAACCGCGCGCGCGTCGATCTCACGAGCCGCGGCATCGTTCTCGGCCTGGAGACGCTGCTGCGCGCTGGAGACACCTACCGCTACGACATCAATCTGGACACGGTCTGGGACACGGGCAGCGATCGCGGCTTGGTGCGCGTCGACGCCGCCGATCGCGGGGACTTGCGCTCTTGGTTCCACAGCCGCGGCCGTTTCCAGCTCGGCAAGGATGAGTGGGTCGACACGGTCCTCACCTACCAGACCGACCCCGGCGTGCAGGCGGAGTTCTGGGAAAGCGACTATCTCGCGTACGAGGAACGCGAGAACTTTGCCTACTGGCGCAAGGTGAGCGGCCTCGATTTCTTGAGCGCCACGGCCGAAGCGCGCATCGAGGATTTCCGCACCGCCGTGATCGACCAGCCGTCGCTCTCGTGGCTCTCGGGCCGTGCGCAGGTCGGGGAGCTCGCGGGCCGTCCGCTCGTCTCGTCCACGGCCGTCGCGCTGGACAACCTCGCGCGCTTCGACGGAGACCCGCGGTACGAGTCACCGTTTGCCGATGGTCTCGGCGATCGTTCCGTCACCCGCATCGATGCCAGCCAGCGCCTGGAGTTGCCGATCGATCTCGAGCTTGGCGGCGTGCGAACGACTCCCTTTATCGAAGCGCGCGCCACGGGATGGAGCGACGATGCAAGCTCCGACTCGAGCGCTTCGCGAGCCGCGCTGATCGCCGGCGTCACCACGTCGACGTCTTTCTGGCGCACATTCGCCGATGGCTCGCGACATGTCGTGACTCCGTCGGTCGAGGTGCGCAGTGACCTGGTGTCCGCTGAGGACAACTTCCCGGTGGTCGAGTTCGACGTGGCCGATCGTTCCATCCAGGGACAGTTCGTCGACTTCAACCTGCGTTCGCTCTGGGAGAACCGCGAACTCACGAGCGATCTGGATCTCGAGCTGTCTCAAACATGGACGGACGATGTCGGGCTTGGCCAGCGCGACGGCTGGCTGCCGACCGCCGCGCGCGTCAACTGGCTCTCGGTCGCTTGCGGCATCCCTTACGGCGTCTTGCACGACGGCCGCTATGACACGGAGACCGGAGAGACGGACTATTCGCGGACGATCGCGGGCTTCGAGCCCTATCAGGCGCTCACGCTCGAGACGGGCTATCACTTCGCGCGCGACACGCTTGGCCTGCGGCTGTTCGAGGCACTGACCGTGGGTGCGCGCTATGCGCTGTCGTCGAAGTGGGAGCTCGAGGGGCGGCAGACGCTCGGCGTCGGCAGCGCGCAGGATCGGCTGGCGTACTCCGTGAGCCTGCGTCGCTTCGGCCACGACTTCGTGCTCGAGATCCAGAACTCCTATGTCGCGGGCGAAGGGGTCAGCGTGCGCTTCAACATCACGCCGAACTTCGCGTGGCGCCGCAGCGACAGCGCGTTGCTCGACCGCTGGCGAGCGCTGCGTCGCTAGCTCCGCTGCCGTCGCGTGCGAGTGCCGCTACAATGCGGCCCCATGGAGCTCTTCGGTCTCTCGTTTGCCGAACTCGTCGTGATCTTCGTGGTCGCGATCCTGGTGTTCGGTCAACGGCTGCCACGGGTGGCGGGCGAGACGGCCGCGACTCTGCAGCGCGTGCGTCGCTCGCTCTCGGATCTGCGGCGCGAGACGGGCATCGATCACGAGATCCAGAAGGCCAAGCGCGAGTTCGAGGACGCGCAGCGCGTAGCACAGGCGTCCGTGCAGCGCGAAGCCGCGATGATGCGCGCCGAGGTGGAGCGAGTTGCTAGCGCGACTTCGGCGGCGCCGGCAGCTTCGGAAACACCGACTGCGGTGGCGCCGGCGCCGGCAACGGAGCCGGCGGCAACGGAGCGGCCGACGCCGGTTCCCGATCAAGGTTGAGCAGCACCGCTGCATCGCCCTCGTCGAAGATCTTGTTCCACGCCCCTTCGCCGCCAGTCTGTGGCAGAGGCGCAGGGAGATTCTCGAGGGTCCAGCGGTTGTTCGTGTTGACCGTGCCGACCGCGGGCACGACCTGAAGGTCGCTCATGGTCTGGAGCTGCGCGAGGATGTCGGCGGTCACGAGCGCGGGCATCGCGATGGTGAGCAGGCGCTTGTGCCGGGTGAGCGGCACGATGCGATGCTGGCGCAAGAAGTCGAGATCGAGGCCGTGCCGTGCTTCTGGAACCGGCGCATACAGGTCGACCGGAAGAAACGGGAGGCCGAAGAGGTCGCACACCACGCGCGAGAGATCCCAGTCGGCGACCAGGCCCCCGGCGACGAGCAGCTCCGGGAACGGAGTCGGGCCAGTCTGGCTCGCTTGCAGCGCCAGATTCAGGCGCTGCGGCTCGACGAGCCCTCGCTGGCCGAGGATCTCGGCCAAGCTCTGGTAGTCGAAACGATAGCTGTGCTTCACGGCGGGGGAGATCGGGGAGAGCTATCGGCCCTCGAACCCCCGGATCCTGAGCGCCCGGAAAGAAATTCCGCCCCCGCCGCGCGCTCGCCCTACACGTCGAGATTCGTCACCTCGAGCGCGTACCGCTCGATGTACTCGCGACGCGCGTCCACATGGTTCGACATCAGCACGGTGAAGATCGCGTCGGCCGCGAACTCATCTTCGAGGCGCACGCGATACAGGCGGCGGCGCGTGGGATCCATGGTCGACTCCCAGAGCTGCTCCGGGTTCATCTCGCCGAGACCCTTGTAGCGCTGCACATCGATGTCGCCTTCCGCGCTCTTGCGAATCGAACGCGCCAACTCGACCAGGTTCGCGCACGCGGCAACTGACTTCGTGCGAACGAGGTCCCACGTGGAGCCCTTCGCGGCAAACCCGCGCGACTCGAGGTTCACGAGCGCGCTCGAGACTTCGCTCGCGTGCGGGAGCCGCGAGGCCAGCACATGCGCGTCATCACGCGGGACCTTGCTGTCGGGCCCGTCGAAGACGAGCAGCTCGCCGCGCATTCCGGTCTTCTGCAGCTCGAGGAAGTCCTTCTGCTTCTCCTCGCTCTCGAAGAAGTGGTCGCGGCCCTGCGCGTGAACCCAGTGCGAGGCAACGCGGCCGCCGTCCCAGGTCTCGACGAGCAGGTGCGCAGGGATGCGCGTCCACAGCGGGATCGCGCGCTCGAGCGCTTCCTCGACTTGGCGGAGCGCATCGAGCAGCTCGGAGAGCGCGGCCCCCTTCCACACCTTTCCGGTGGCGGCGTCGCGAATCGTCATCGCGTCGACCGCCAGATCGACCAGTGCGCGGCGCAGCTCGGCGTCGCTCGCGAGATAGCGCTCCGCGCCTCTGGCCTTGACCTTGTAGAGCGGCGGCTGGGCGATGTAGAGCATGCCGGCCTCGATCAGCGGCCGCATGTGCCGGAAGAAGAATGTCAGCAGCAGCGTGCGGATGTGCGACCCATCGACGTCGGCGTCCGTCATGATGATCGTCTTGCCGTAGCGCACCTTGTCGATCGCGAATTCCTCCGCGATGCCGCAGCCGAGCGCCGAGATGATGGTCTGGATTTCCGAGTGCGCGAGCATCTTGTCAAGTCGCGCCTTCTCGACGTTGAGGATCTTGCCCTTGAGCGGCAGGATGGCCTGGAAGCGCCGGTCGCGCCCCTCCTTGGCCGAGCCGCCGGCCGAGTCGCCTTCCACCAAGAACAGCTCGCTCTCGGACTTGTCGTCGCTCTGACAGTCGGCGAGCTTGCCTGGAAGGTTGCCGCTCGCGAGCGCCGACTTGCGCCGCACGAGGTCGCGCGCGCGCCGCGCCGCCTCGCGCGCCGCCTGAGCGTTGATCGCCTTCTGGATGAGCGTCTTGGCCGTGGCGGGATGCTCCTCGAGATAGCGAGCGAACACCTCCCCCACGATCGAGTTGATGACGCCTTCGACCTCGCGGTTGCCGAGCTTGTCCTTCGTCTGTCCCTCGAACTGCGGATCGGGAACGAAGGTCGAGACGATCGCCGTGAGGCCCTCGCGAAAGTCGTCGCCGGTGAGCTGGATCTTGTCGGAATCCTTGATCAGCTTCTCCTGCTTCGCATACGCGTTCAGGGTGCGCGTGAGCGCCGTGCGGAAGCCCGAGAGGTGCGTGCCGCCGCCGGGCGTCTTGATGTTGTTGACGAAGGTGAAGACGCTGTCCTGATACGCGTCCGTGTACTGCAGCGCGATCTCCGCGCGGTACTCGACGCCGGGGCTCTCCTCGGCGAAGGCCGCCTTGTCGAAGTGGATGACATCGGCGTGGAGCGGCTCCTTGTTCGTGTTGATGTGCGCCACGAAGTCGCGGATGCCGCCGGGGAACGCGAAGTGCTCGCGGTGCCCCGTGCGCTGGTCCACGAGCGCGATCGAGAGCCCGCGCGTGCCCATCAGGTAGGCCGTCTCGCGCAGGCGATTGGAGATCGTCTCGTAGTCGAAGTCGATGGCGCGGAAGATCTTGGGGTCGGGCTTGAACACGACCTGCGTGCCGCGCCGCGCGGAGGCGCCGCGTTCCGCCAGGGGAGCTTGTGCGACCCCGCGCTGGAAGCGCATCCAGTGCTTCTTGCCGTCGCGCTCGACGGTCACCTCGAGCCACTCGCTCAGGGCGTTCACGCACGACACGCCCACGCCGTGGAGGCCGCCCGAAACCTTGTACGCGCCGTGATCGAACTTGCCGCCGGCATGCAGCTTCGTGAGCACCAGCTCCACCGACGAGATGCCGTAGGGCTGCTTGATCTCCGTGGGGATTCCGCGGCCGTCGTCGGTGACCGAGAGCGCCCCGTCGGCGCGGATCTCGACCTCGATGTGGCGGCAGGGGCCGTTGAGCGCCTCGTCGACGGAGTTGTCGACGACCTCCCAGATGAGGTGATGCTGACCACGCACATCGGTGTCGCCGATGTACATCGCCGGGCGCATGCGCACGGCCTCGAGCCCCTCGAGGACGGTGATCGATGCTGCGCCGTATTCGTTGGTCGTCGTTTCGCTCATGTGGATCGTTCGAGTCGGAAGACCACCTTGCGGATCCTCTCGGAGCCGAGCTTGCGGTTGGCCTTGATGCGGTACTGCTCGCCGGTGAAGGCGGCGAGTTCTTGAAGATGGGCGGAAGACAGGACGCTGACTTCGAGCACGCCGTTGTCGAAGGACACAGGCCGCGCGCGCTGCGCGAGCACGATGCCGATGGCGTCGCGCCACGCCTTGAAGATGGCGACATTGCGCAGCCGTGAGCGCAGTCCGGTGTCCTTCAGGAATCGGCCGAGCGCCACCGGCATGGACGCGATGCCGCCGCGGCGGCGCTTGGAATCGTTCGCTCCCGCGCCCACTAGGCGTCGATCGTGATCGGCATCACGATGTAGAGGTAGCTCTCACCGAGGCTGAACTTGCCCGGCGAGGTCTTCTCGCTGAACTCGAGCTTCACCAGCCCGTTCTCGGTGTTCTTCAGTCCGTCGATCACATAGTCGGGGTTGAAGGCGATCTCGGCATCTTCACCCTTGTATTCGACGGGCATGTAGGCGTGGGCTTCGCCTCGGCCTGCGCTACGACCGAAGAGTTCGAGGCGCCCGCTGGAGAGAGAGAGGCGCACGGCGCGAGCCTCCTCGCCCGTGACATTGGCCACGAGGCGGATCTTACGCTCGAGGAGCGCTGCGTCGGCTTCGCAGTAGTTGCGGCATTCCGCGGGGATCACGGCCGAGTAGCGCGGGAACTCGCCGTCGAGCAGTCGCGCGAAGACCTCGGCATTGCGGGTGCGGACACCGATCTGGCTCTCCGTGAAGGAAAGTTTGACTTGATCAAGCGGGTCGCTCATCACGCGCGAGATCAGTTGCGTTCCGCGCGTCGGAACGATCGCCGGCTTCTGCGGGCGGTTCGCGGACAGGGTGTCCATGGGGGCGCTGGCGAGGGCGAGACGACGACCGTCAGTGCCCACCATCTTCAGCAGGCCATCACCGATCTCGACGAGCACGCCGTGCATGGCGTAGCGACCCTGCTCGCGCGCGGCAGCGAACTGGGTCTTGTTCACGAGCGCGGTGAAGGTGCCCGCCTGCATGGCGAAAGCGCCCTGCTCGTCGAACGGCTTGACTTCCGGGTACTCGTCCGCATCGGCCGTGACGAGCTCCGCCGTGTCTTCGCCGCTGCGCACATTGCAGTTGCCGTCCTTGCTCTGGATCTCCACCGTCTCGCCGGTGAAGTCGCGCACGAAGTCGTGCAGCACGCGTGCCGACACCACGACCGTGCCGGGCTCGAGGACCTTCACCGAGTCCTGGATGCGATAGCGCAGCGAGACATCGAGGTCCGTTCCGACGAGCTCGAGCCCTTCGCGCACGGCTGTCATGCAGACATTGGTGAGCACCGGCTTGGGACTCTTGTTCGGGATGACGCTGTTGGCGAGGGCAAGACCTTCACGGAGCTTCTCGCGAGAGCACAGGACCTTCATGGGGACATCCAGACGGCTTGGGGTTGGACCGGGTGCGGAGCGAGCGGGATCGGCGGTTTTTCCGCTCCTCGAAGCTAGCTAGATTTCTTCATCATCATAACGGGCGCCGAGGCTGTGAAGAACGCTCGGCATCGATGTCACAGGTGCTTTCCTGCCAAGAGTTTGCGTCTATTTCGGAGCAGCCTTCGACGCGCGGAAAACGGTGCATGACCCGTGGAGGAGCGGCGGGGTTTGGCACACGCCTCCACGGGGAGAACTTGGGGGTATCCGCCAGGGCGAGGTTGTGCCCCCAGATCCCCGCTGGGTGCAGAGCTTGCAAGCCACGATTCCCCAGCTTGTTGACGCGGTTCCCGACAACGCGCAGCGGCGTCGAGCGCGGACCGTGGGTCGGGGCCGAGGCCTGGCGGACGGCCGGGGAAGCGCAGCGCGCAGGGCGCGCACGCCGGCTGAGCTCGCGCGCGGGGGCCGGGCGCACGACGAGCCCGCGCCGCGCACGCCCGTCAACACGCTCCCGCTTCAGCGCCGCAGCTGCCCGAGCAGCCCCTGGATCAGCGCTCGGAAGCGATTGTCCGCCTTCGTCTGCTTCTCGATCTGTTCCACCGCGTAGAGCACGGTGGTGTGATCGCGGCCACCGAAGAACCCTCCGATTTCCTCGAGAGAGTGTCGCGTGATCGAGCGCGCGAGGAACATGGCGATCTGGCGGGGATGCGCGATGGCCTTCGTGCGGCGCCGGGACTGCAGCTCGGTGACCTTGATCTGGAAGTGCGACGTGACGAGACGAAGGATGTCGTCCATGGACGGCTGGCCCTTCGGCGACAGGAACACATCGCGCAGCACATGGCGCGCGAGATCGGGCGTCACATCGAGGGAATTGAGGCTCGCGTACCCGAGCAGGCGGTTGACCGCGCCCTCGAGCTCTCGGATGTTCGAGTCCACATGCTCGGCGACGAGCTGCGCCACGCTGTCGGGCAGTTCCTTGCCACGCTCGCGGCTCTTGCGCTTCAAGATCGCCATGCGCGTCTCGTAGCAGGGCTTCTCGATCTCGGTGACGAGGCCCCACTTGAAGCGCGAAACCAAGCGATCCTGCAGGGTCGGGATCTCCTTGGGGGGCGAGTCCGACGAGAGCACGATCTGCTTGGAAGCATTGTAGAGCGTGTTGAACGTGTGGAAGAACTCCTCCTGCGTGCGCTCTTTGTTGGCGAGCAGGTGGATGTCGTCCACCACGAGCACATCGACATTGCGGTACTTGTTGCGGAACTTCTGCAGGTCGCCGTTTTCGAGCGCGCTGATGAAGTGGTTGATGAAAGTCTCGCAGGAGAGGTACAGGATCCGCGTCTCGGGGCTGCGCTCGAGCAGCGAGTAGCACAGCGACTGCAAGAGGTGCGTCTTGCCGAGGCCGACCGACCCGTGGAGGAAGAGCGGGTTGTAGGAGCGTCCGGGCGACTCGGACACGCCCACCGCTGCGGCGTAGGCGAAGCGGTTGCACGGCCCGACGACGAAGCCGTCGAAGCGGTAGTGCGGGTTGAGTGTGACATCGGAGCTCCACAGCAGACCGGCTTCCGTCGGGGCGCGGCTGTCGCGCGTTGCGGCGCGACCCGCGGTCGGCGCCGACGACGGGACGGGCGCCGCAGGACGCGCGGACGCGGACCCAGCGCCGCTGGTCACGGCGCCCGCGGGCGCGATGCCAGAGGGCGCGACGCAGCGAGCGCGCAGCGCGAGTTCGGGATCGACGACGATCTGCACGGGCCACGGGGCTCCGAACACGCTGCGGACCGCGGCCTCGAGCGCCGTGATGTAGGGCGCGGAGCGCAGCCAGTTCGAAGTGAAGGAGTTCTGCACCACCACCACCACGCCTTCGGGGCCAGCGGAGCGCAGCAGCGCAGTCCGGAACCATGTCTCCATCTGCTGGCGGTTGAGCAGCTTGCGCAGCTCCTCCAGAACTTCGCCCCAAGCGCTAGCAGGGGCTTCGTCACGCTGGCCCTGCAGCGCGTCGGTCGACGAGTTCGGAAGCTCCTGAACCGCGTCGGCGGCGGAGCTCGCGCGGGGTAGCGCGAGGGCGCCTCCGGAGAGGCTGGGGTCTTGATCGGAATGCATGGGGGCAGCGTCCGGGCCACGCCTTGCCCGGCAGCGGGGCTCGGCGCCGGTCGAGGGTGGCCGGTCTTGGGGGGGTGCGAGTCAAACGGATCGATGCGCCGCTCTCGGTAGGCGCGCGCCCCTTTCGGGGGCGCCGGCGGTCTCGCTGGGGGTTGCCATCGAGGCGCCGACCGGGACGCTTCCGACCATCAAATTGCCCCCAAGTTCTCCAGAGGCCTTCAGCCCGCTTGGCCGGGTTTGGAAGCGGGGGCCGGGGACGGCCGAAGGCTGGGGAGAGGGGTGGAGCGGGCTGTTCGAGGTGCGGAAGCCGATCGATACGGCTACAGACGCGGAGGGGCATTCGACGGCCGCGGCGCGAACCTGTCAACGGGCGCGAGCCAAACTATCCGCCAAGAGCTCACAAGCGCCTTGTCCGCAGCCAGCTTACGTTCGACCCCTCAGGGTTCTCCACAGGCTTTCCACCAGCCTGTGGACGTCTTCTGCACGCGTCTCATGGCCGCAGGACAGCCGCAAGCCGCTGCGCGCCTCGTCGTCGCAGCAGCCGATGGCCTTCAGGACATGGCTTGGCTCGAGAGAGCCGCTGGCGCAGGCCGAGCCGGCACTGGCGGCCACACCGGCGAGATCCAGACGCATCACCAGCACCTTCCCCTCGAGCCCCTGCGACAGGATGTTCAGGGTTCCGGGCAGTCGTCGGGGGTGGTCGATGGGCAGGCCGAGGAGCTTCAGGTGGGGCAACTTGATGACAAGTTGTCCCCAAAGCAGCACAGCGAGCGCGGCCAGCCGTTCACGGTTCTGCGCGAGCTCGGCCAACGCCAGCTCGACCGCAGTGGCCGCCGCCACAGCGCCAGCGACATTCTCCGTGCCTGGCCGCAGGCTCTGCTCCTGCTCTCCACCATACATCAGGGGCTCGAGCGCGACCCCGGAGCGCCGGTACAGCAGGCCGACACCGACCGGCGCGCCGACCTTGTGGAGGCTGAAGCTCGCGAGGTCGATGCCCAGCCCGCGCAGGTCGAGCGGCACGCGACCGAGCGCCTGTACGGCGTCCACGTGCCAGAACGGGCGACGGGGGGCGCGCTCCAGCGCGGCCGCGATCTCCGCGAGCGGGCTACATGTGCCGAGCTCGTTGTTGGCCGCCATGGTGCTGACGAGCGCGGTCGCGGGAGCGGCGAGCGCAGCATGAAGCGACGCGGGGCGCACCGAGCCCGTCTCGTCGACTTCAATGATGAGCAGCGGATGGCCCGCGCGCTCCAGCGCCCGTGCAGGCCCGAGCACCGAGGCGTGCTCAATGGACGAAACGGCGAGGCCAGCCGTGCGGCCGCGCGCGCGCAGCGCGCCGAGGAGGGCGAGGTTGTTGGACTCCGTCCCACCGGAAGTGAACAGGAGCTCGTCTTCGTGCACGCCGAGCGCAGCAGCGAGGCGCCCACGCGCTTCGTCCAGCATGTGTCGCGCGTTGCGCCCCGGACCGTGGAGGCTCGCGGGGTTTCCTCGCACGCGCTCGAGCGCCTCGAGATAGCTCGCGCGCACTTCGGGGCGCAGGCGTGCCGTCGCGTTGGAGTCGAAGTAGAGCGGTTCGCTCACGACGCCGAGCCTAGCACTCGCCGATAGAGCGCCTCGTACCGGGGGACGATGGCCGCCCGTTCGAAGCGCCGCACAGCGCTCTCGCGCGCCGCGCTTCCCATCTTGCGAGCGGCGTCGGGCGAGAAGAGCAGCTCCGCGAGATGCGAGCCGAAGGCCTCGCGGTCGTTGGCCGGCGACAGCAGTCCCGTGACGCCATGCTCGACGACTTCGCTCACACCGCCCACATCGGTTGCGACGACCGGAGTGCCGCACGACATCGCTTCGAGCGCGGAGAGACCGAAGGATTCCGACGAGCTCGAGAGCGCGAACACGCCGGCCGGCGCGAGCAGTTCGGCCAGCGCGTCGCGCTCGCCGAGGAACAGCACATGCTCCACGATGCCCAGCTCACGCGCCAGCGCGCGGCACTCGAGCTGGTCGGGTCCGTCGCCGACGAGCACCAAGGTTGCCGAGCGACCCTTGAGCGCCGCCGCAAACGCGCGCACAAGCCAAGGAACGCGCTTCACGGGACGGAAGTTGCTCACATGCACGACGGTCGGCCCGTCCGCGCGCTGGCAAGCGCTCGGCTCGCGCAGCGCGCTCGGAGAGAACCCGGCCGTGTCGACGAAGTTTGGAATCACCTCGAGGTGGCAGGGAGCGCCGCCATCGACGCAGAAGCGTGCGCGCGTTTCACGCGAGAGCCAGTGCGAGACGGTGGTCACCGCATCGCTCTCTCGGATCACGAACTGAGTCAGCGGCGCGTAGGAGGATTCGTTGCCGACCAGCGTGATGTCCGTGCCGTGCAGCGTCGTGACGATGCGCGGCGCGGGTCGCCCCCGGTCGCTCCGTGCAGCGGCGCGAGCGAGGTAGGCGGACACGGCATGCGGAAGCGCGTAGTGCGCATGCAGGATGTCGAGCCCAGCGGCGCGGTGAACATCCAGAATCGCCGACGTGATCGCCAAGTCGTGCGGCGTCGAGTGGAACAGCGGGTAGGGCACGCCTTGTGCGCGATGCATCTGGACGAAGCCGGGTGAACGCGCGAGTCGCGGCGGAACTTCGTGACTGAAGACATGCACATCGTGGCCCGCATCGGCCAGCGAGAGCGCGAGCTCGCTCGCCACCACACCGGAGCCACCGTAGGTGGGATGGCAGAGAATGCCGATGCGCAGCTTGCGACTCACGACCCTAGTCGGCGGCGCCTTCGAGCAGCACCGCGTCCGGAGGCAGCTCGGGCAGTTCGTCGTCGTTGGCGTGCTCGGGCGGCGACTTCACGCTCGAGCGCGGCTCGAGGTCGATCTGCGCGAGCACCGCGGGCCTCTCCAGCGTCGTCGCCGACGTGGTCGCCGCTTCAGCCGCCGATTCCGTCGCGCGCGTCGACTGCTTGTGGTTCGACGGCGTGTGCGACATCGGCTTGTGGGCCGGCGCGCCGCGCGACGGGGGCGTCGAGGATGTGGACAGCGAGGATGCGGAGATCGAAGCCGCGCTTCTCGGCGGCGCAGAGGTCGGCGGCGCCGGGAAGCGCGCGAGCAGCTCAGCGTGCGCGGCTTCCTGTGCCATCACTTCGGCGGCGACGAGCTCGTAGTCCTGCGCGCCCGTCGACTCGCTCGCGTACTCGAAGATCGTCTTGCCGTAGCTCGGCGCCTCCGCGAGCTTCACGTTCTTGGCGATGGCGCGCGTGAAGACTTTGCCGGGGAAGTGGGAGCGCAGCTCCGCGATCACCTCGCGCGCCAGCTTCGTGCGGTTGTCGTAGAGGCACGGCAGGAAGCCCGTGATCTCCAGGCGCGGGTTCAGTCGACGACGCAGCAAGCCGACGATGTCCACGAGCTTGGTCATGCCCTGCAGGGCGAAGAACTCGGTCTGCACGGAGATCACGGTCTCAAAGGCCGCAACGAGCCCGTTGATGGAGAGCAGGCCGAGGCTCGGCGGACAATCGAGCAGCACGTAGTCCGCAGGCGCCTCGCCATGCTGCTCGCGGTGTTCTTTCTCCCACGTGTCGATCGCGTCGCGCAGGATCAGCTCGCGGCCGAAGGCGTTGGCGAGCTCGAGCTCGGCGCCCGAGAGGTCGATGTTCGAGGGCAAGAGCCGCAAGCCAGGCGTCTTGGAGTCGCGCAACGCAGCGCCGAAGGCGCAGTTCCCGAGCAACACCGCGTACGTGGACGGCTCTCCACTCTCGAGCTGCACGTCGAGGTGCAGCGAGAGATTGGCCTGCGGGTCGAGGTCGATCACGACCACGCGTCGGCCGGCTCGCGCGAGGGCAGCGCCGAGATTCACGGTCGTGGTGGTCTTTCCCACCCCACCCTTTTGGTTGATCAACGCGATGCGGCGCATGGACCGGAGAGTCTAGCGCGCGGCGGCGCGGCGGGGGTGCATCCAGCGCGGACGCCGGCAGTTTTCGCGCGTGTACGAACGAGCTAGCGCAGTCGCAGCGGGTCGGCGATCGGGATCGGTCCGAGTGAGAGCAGCGGCTCCCCCACCCGCACGCCGATGCGCTCGCCGAAGAATCTGGCGCGCGTCTCCATGCGGGCGAGGATGTCGGCTCCGAACAGGAAGTGCTCGCCCTTGTCCTCAGCGTGCGTTGGCTCGAGCTGGCTGCGGTAGCAGCGCACGAGCTCGAGCTTGCGCTCCCAGACGGGGCCGATGTCGACCACCAATGTGGGATCGAACGGAACATGGCCCATGAAGTGGTACAGGCGCCGCGGCCGCCTCGCGCTCGGGCCGCCGTCTTGTGCGGCCAAGCGGGCGAGTCCGCTCAAATACCACGCCTCGCGCGCCAGCCGGCCGGTGGCGGCGTGGTCGGGATGCAGGTCCTCGACATGCTGCGCGAGCACGATGTCGGGCGCATGCTCGCGCAGCATGCGCGCGAGCCGCTCCCGCGCGTCCACGCTGGCGACGACCCGGCCGTCGGGGAGCCCGAGGTTGTGGCGCACCGTCAGGCCGAGGCAGCGACTGGCGGCGGCGGTCTCGGACTCGCGCTCGGCCTGCGTGCCACGCGAGCCCATTTCGCCCCGCGTCAGGTCGATGATTCCGATCTTCCAGCCCGCATCGACGAGGCGCAGCAGGGTGCCTCCGACGCAGATCTCCGCGTCGTCGGGGTGGGCGGCGATCACGACGAGATCGAGCTTCAAGGGGCGGGCTCCGCTTCCGACTTGGTTGGGTTCAGCTGCACGAGCAAGTGACCGGAGGAAAGCGGAGCGAGCGTGTCGAGCAGCTCACCCACCCACTCCGTGCCGTGCCGCGCGAGGAACGGGAGGGCGGGCAGCACGCGCTCCTGCAGCTCGCCCCGCGGGCACAGTGCGTTGGTGACGCGGCGCACGAGTCGACGGCCGCGACCGGTTCGATTGGCATGCACTCTCTCGGCCCTCTCGCACAGCTTCTCGATCAGGGAGCGAATCTGATCGCCGGTGCGCGGCAGGTTGGCAGCGAGGCCGCGATCGAGCTCCGCCAGCGCGGGCCTGTGGGACACCAGCTCTCGCGCCGCTCGCAGGCCAAGCTCGCGCAGCTGCGCGACGACCGGCGGGGGCGGCGCTCCATCGTCTGCGGCGATGGACTTGCCACGCGAGGCCAACACTTCGTACAGCTCGACCCCAAGCTGCGCGGCGGCGGCAGCGGTTTCCGCTTCCACCAAGGTGGCCGACCAGCGTGGAACGGCGGCCGTGCGCGCGACGCCGACCGCATCGCGCAGCGGACCGAGCTGGGCGAGGTAGTTCAGCTCGCTCCAGCCGCCGACATACGCCACGGACGGCAAGACGCTGTCTTGCAGCAGCGGCCTCAGCAGCGCGCCAGCCGACCACCCGGTCGGGTTCTGCACGATCTCGGCCGCCAGCTCCGCGCCCGTGCGCGAACCATCTTCTCCGTCGTAGCGAAAACCATCACCGCCACCGCGCAGCGCGTGCCTGCCGCGCTCGTCGACGCGATAGAGCAACGCCGCCGTAGCAGAGTCGATGGCGACCGGCGCGCCGTGTTCCAGCAGGTGCGCTTCACCTCTCGCGAGCGCCGACGCCAGCTCTTCACGAGCGACGATGCGAGCAAGCGAGCGCGAAAGCGGCTCTCGGATCCAGTCGGGCTCGAGCATCACCAGGCCGTGGGGTCCGAGCACTTCCGTCATCGCGCGCGTGAAGGCCGTGGCGAATGTCTCCCCGTCGCGTGGCAAGAAGAGCTCGATCGCGCTCTCGCCGAAAGGCTGCCGACCGTAGAGGTGGCGCAGCGCCTCGCGCACGGCGGACATGTGTTGCTTGTCTTCGCGCAGCACGATGCGCGAAACCGGCTGCTTTCCCGAAGAGAGTCCCGCGAGCCCGAGGCGTTGGAGATCGAGGTTCTCGTTGAGCACCCACGCGTGGTGCAGCTCGGCGATGTCGTGGTCGTCGGCGTGATTCCAGAACAGCGGCACGACGGGACGCTCCCAAGCCTGCGCCAGGGAACGCGACAAGCGGATCGCGTGCAGCGCCTTGAGCAGGGAATACAGCGGGCCGCCGAGGAAGCCGGGCTGCTGGCCCGTAATGACGCAGCACGCGCCAGGTTGCGCGAGCTGCCGAACGCCATCGAGGACGGCGACATGCGGCTGGTGGGCAGCGATCCCGCGCTCGAGAGCCAGCGCGAGCTCCATGCGTTCTTCGGGGAGCCAAACATCCTCTCGCGGAGTGATGTCTTCGAGCGCACGCGGGACATCGACGCCCGGCACATGCAGCGCGCGCGAGGCAAAGGGCGGCAGAGCGAACAGCTCGAGCGGGACGGGGGTCGAAGAGATCATCGCTGCAGGGATCAGCGCGCGGCGGTCAACGCCGCGCCAATCTCGGTGATCATCGTGTCGAGGGCGTCGCGCGTGGCGTCCTTCCAGTGCTTGCCCGCGTGCGCTCTTTCGCGCCACGCGAATGTGATGCCGCGCGAGGAATTGACGAGCGCTCCGCACGGCGCTCCGCACGCGGACAGCTCGAAGGCGCCGAGCACATCGCGGGCGCTGGCGCCTTGCGCGCCGTATCCGGGCAAGAGGAACGGAGTGCGCGGCATGCGGGCGCGGAAGTCGCGCAGCTCGGCTCCGTGCGTGGCGCCCACGACGGCGCCGACGCTCGACCAACCGCTCGATCCAACGAGCCTGCGTCCCCAGCGCACGACATGCTCGGCCACGAGATGGGAGAGTTCGGGCGAACCGTGGCGTTGGAAATCGCCGCTGCCTTTGTTCGAGGTGCGCACGAGCAGGTAGAGCCCTTTCTGCGTGCGCTCGCAGGCATCGAGGAAGGGCTCGACCGAATCGGAGCCCAGAAACGGATTCAGCGTGACAGCGTCACACAGCGAAGGACCATCCTCGGCGCTGGTTCCTTCGAGGAATCCTGTTGCGTACGCGGCCGCGGTCGTGGCGATGTCTCCACGCTTGACATCGCCGATGACGATCAGCCCCGCGGCGTGCGCGTCGCGCACGACCCGCTCCCACGCGAGCGCGCCGTCGGCTCCGAGGGCTTCGAAGAAGGCTGACTGCGGCTTGATCGCGGCAACCTTGCCCCCGACGACATCGATCACTTCGCGGCAGAAAGCACCGACACGCAGCGCGCGCTCGGCGCGCGAGCGCGACGGGTCGCGCACATCGGCGTACTCCTGCGGAAGGAGCTCGAGGTGTGGGTCGATGCCAACCAGACAGGCATTCCCACAACGTTCGATGGAACTCTGGAGGCGGTCGGCGTAGTTCACGTGTGGGCTGCTTTGGGGTTGCGATGCTCGGGACGCGGCGAGTTGGCTGCATCACCTGCCGAGCAGCGGCCTGTGCGCGGATCCTAGCCCAGCAGCTCTGCGGGCGCGGGTTGGTTCAGCTGCCCGAGGCGCAGGAACTCCCTCGCGACGGCGTCCGCGAGCGGCCAGCCGCGCCGCGTGAGCGCCCAGCGCTCGCCAACCTGTCCGAGCCACCCCTGCTCCGACGAGCGCTGTGCGATCTCCAGCGCAGGATCCGCTTCGGGGCGCCAGTCCTTGAGCCCGGCTCGCGTCCAAGCCTCCAGCGCGCTGAGCCCCTCCGTTCGACGCAGTCCCAGCCACCAGCTCTCGCCCAGCCGGGCCCAGGCCGAAGGCCGTTCGTCCCAATCGCGCGGATCTTCGTTCTGCGCCATCCTGCGCCGGTACTCGCCGAGGTGTCGGATGTTTCCGCTGCGCTCGAACCCCAGCTTGCTGACGGCGGAGGGCCCGACCCCGACATAGGTTCCGTTGTTCCAGTAGTTGATGTTATGCGCGCATTGATGTCCATTTAGAGCGAAATTAGATATCTCATAGGCGACTCTTGCCGTGGATGCGAGGTGCTCGCGCGTCCACCAGAAGAACTCGAGCTCGGCGTCGTCGGACTGGGGTTGAAGGCGACCTTGTTGTAGCCAGCGTCGGAACAATGTGTCTTCTTCAAAGGTGAGGTTGTAGGCGGAGATGTGCTCGGGCTCGAGCGCCAGCACGCGCCGCAGGTCCGCTTGCCACTGCTCGAGTGTCTGACCGGGGTTGGCGTAGATCAGGTCGATGTTGAGGCTCTTGATGCCGGCGCGGCGCGCAGCGTCGAAGGCTCGGAAGCTCTGGTCGACTCCATGGACGCGGCCGAAGAGCTCCAATGTCTCGCCCCGCAGGCTCTGAAAGCCGATGGAAAGCCGCGTAACGCCGAGATCCAACAGGGCTCTCGCCTTGTCCTCGTCGAGGCTCTCCGGGTTGCACTCCACCGTCACTTCGACGGCGCTGTCGCGGAACCCCGTGCTCTGCTGAAGCGCGTCGAACAACCGGCGTAGCTGCGAGATCGAGAGCAGGCTCGGCGTGCCTCCGCCGAGAAACAATGTCCGCGGCGCTCTCGGCGCGCGCAACCGAATCTCGAGCTCAACCGCAGCCAGCGTGCCTTCCACATCCTGACCCTCGGCCGGGACCGAGAAGAAGTCACAGTAGTGACACTTGGCGGCACAAAACGGCAGATGCACATAGAGCGGCGTGGAAGGCGGTGCTTCGAACTGCCTTCCTGCTCCGCTCGCCGTCACCCTCGGTCACCGCCCATGGCATCATAGAGCTTTCGCAGTGCTCCTAGCTCGATCTGGCGCACACGTTCGCGGGTCAAGCCCACGGCTTGACCGATCTCCTTGAGGGTCATGGGCTCTTGATCTTCGCGTCCTAGACCGTAGCGCAGCCTCAGGATGGTCGCTTCTCGCGCGTCGATCGCGCCGAGCAAGCTCTCGAGACGATTCAACAGCTCTTCGTCGAAGAACTGCTCGTCCGGGGCCTTGGAGCTCTCGTCCTGCACGGTGTCCTGATGGCCTGTGAGGACATCCAACGAGACTTGGGCGGCGAGGCTGGAGGACTGGATGGTCCGTCGCAGCAACGACCAACTCTCCACCGGGATGCCCAGCTCCAGGGCCACCTCTTCGACCGTCGGCATGCGGCCACGGCGGAAGACGAACTCCTGACTCACGCTGCGCCACTTGGAGATGTTCTCGACCATGTAGCTGGGAACCCGAACGGACTTCACCGTGTTCACGAGCGCTCGGCGGATGGACTGCTTGATCCACCACGTTGCACAGGTCGAGAAGCGGCATCCGGCATCCGGGTCGAACTTTTCGACCGCCTTGAGGAGCCCGACATTGCCTTCGGCGATGAGGTCCTGAAGCGACAGACCGCGCTCCACATAGAGCTTGGCGATCGACACGACGAGCCGCAGGTTGGCTCGGGCCATGTGCTCCCGCGCCTGCGGGTCGCCCCTGTGGATGCGTCGAGCGAGCTCCTTCTCTTGGTCGGCCGTGAGGAGCGGCGTCTCGTTGATCTCGATCAGGTAGGTTTCAAGGCAGCGTTCCGAGCTAATGGGTGGCTCCTGGGCGGTGGCCCAATGGGACAGGGGACCAGCCCAAATCGGGAGTTGAGCGAAGCTGCCTCCAGCTGAAAGCGACTTCCTATGTGGCCCCCTTGGAAGCCGTTTCCAACGGGGAGGGCCCTCTGCTATGGTCTTGCGGTGCCCGCTGACCGCCCCCTGGAGGAAGTCGTAGTTGAGCCCGCGTTCGCGCCCCTTCTGGGACGGGAAAGCGGCGCCTTCTGTCGACTTGCCAACGCGCTGAGGTCCGCCCCCCCAGGTCTCTGGTCCAAGGGCTTCTTCCAGCGGCTCGCCCACGAAGCCAACCGGCTGGAGTCTTTCCTAGATGACCATGGCGCGCGCTTCAACCGCAGCTTCGCCCTCACGCGCGAGCTGGTCGCCAGCGCCCGATGGCTCTCGCTCGCGGGTTTCAGCCTCTCCCACTTGGATGCGAGGTTCGATACATACGGCCTCGGCCAGACGCTTTCGCCCGCGGAACAGGAACGACTCCGCGGGACGCTGGGTCAGGCCCGCTCGTTTCTAAGGGCGTCGATAGAGCGCGTCCTGCATCGGCAGCGAGACGAGTACGAACGGCGCGGGGCCGTGTGGGACGCCGGCCTAGCCTCTCCCGACGATGCCGATCTGGGCACCGTCCGCCGCCGCCTCCCGAGGAACCTCGGTCAAGAGGACCCCGCGGATGACAGCCAGCGCGTCGCCGAGATCGCCTCCAAGTTCCTCGCTGCCTGCACGATGCTGGAGTCGCTGGATCTCCGCGTTGTCGCGGACGCGAACGAGCTGCGACGCCGCATTCGGACGGTCTGCAAGGAGGAGCAAGCGCGCGTCTACGAGGCAACCGTCCACAACCTCCAGTCGACCTACGACACCCACATCAAGAACACGCTGGTTGAGACGCAGGACGAACGCCTGCCACGGCTTCGGGGCCTGCTCTCAGCGGCGCTCCACCTGCTGGAGACCGTCACCGTTCTAGCGCACTTCGTGGAGCGACATGAGTCCGAGGCCCGCAGCGAGCCAACCAGCCACGCCATCGCGGCGATCGTGCAGGGTGATCGGGTCCGCGCCCTGATGCTGAACGAGCTGCTTCGCTGGGCCAACATTCTCATGCAGCGCGGCCGGGTCACGGCCGAAGAACTGCTCCCGAGCTACATCGAGCTGCGCGAACTTCGCGTCGAGCTCCCGCCGAGCCTCAAGCTGCATGCTCGACCCGCGGCCCTGATCGTGAACATCGTGGCCCACCACGGAACGCCGGTGGAGCTCGAGATCGGAACCCATCGCTGCAATGCGGGCTCGATCCTCGAGATCCTGATCGGCGTAGGCTCGAACCCCGAGGTTCGCCATTTCCTGTTTCGCGGGGACATTCATCCCCTGAACGACATCGGCTTGCTGTTCGAGAGCAATCTGGGTGAGGACGGCCTCGGCAACCTCCCCGCAGCGTTGCGGTACCTTCGCGAGCGCTAGATTCCGAGGAATAGACGGTCGGCGAGCATGGCGGGCAGCCCCGCCCGTCGGATGCGCTGAGCCTCGCGCTCCACATCATACTCCTCTCGCAGGATCCTGACGGTGCCGACATCGGAGTCGAACAGCGCAAACGCGGTGCGTGGATCCTCATCTCGCGGCTGGCCCACGCTCCCGACATTGACCACTGCGCGCTCGCACTCGGATAGGTCCAAGCAGGCGTCGTGGCTGTAGGCCGTTCGATCTGGGTCGTTACGCAGCTTGAGCACGGTGATCGGAATGTGGCTGTGACCGACGAAGCACACGGGACGATTCAGCGCCTGAAGCGACGGTTCCGCGTCCCGAGCCTCGAGGACATAGTCGAAGCGCTCGGGTTGATGGAGCGTTCCGTGGGCGACGGCGCAGCACTCCAGCTCGACGGTGAGAGGCAGCTTGCCCAGCCAATCGAGCGCTTCCATGTCGAGCTGGCCGCGGGTCCAACGCACCGCATCCTTGGCGAAGCCGTTGAAGTAGGCCAAGCCGAGGCTTCCAGCCACGGCCGCGTCGTGGTTCCCCTGCACGACATGGGCACCCACCTGCCGCAGCAGTTCGATGCACTCCATTGGCGCAGCTCCGTATCCAACGACATCTCCCACGCTGATGAAGCGGCGTGCGCCCAACTTGAATAGCCGAGCTACGGCGACCTCGAGCGCCGAGAGGTTTCCATGGATGTCGCCCAAGACTCCGTACTTCATTCCACCTTGCTCAGGCTAGCTGCAGCCGAGCGCGGAAGCAGAACCTACTGTCTCGCCATCGGAATGAGCGCGGGCACGATCCAGCACCCCACGATCAATGCGTTGAACGCGGATCCTCCCGCAACTTCCAGCTGGGCCAGCGCCCATCCGGCGAGGCTTGGCGCCCATAGGGATGCCACGGCAGGGAGCTCGAAGGTCGATCGACCGAGCTGAGCCCCCACCATGAAGGCCAGTGGCGGTAACAAGTAGCCCCATGCTCGCGCTCGGACTCGCGCCGTGCGACCCAGCTCGCTCGCGCGCCAGGTCGAGCGCCGATCCAGCTCGGCGCTTCCAAGCGCGAGGACGAGCCCAAGGACCCGCGCTGACTCCAGACCAAGGCCGTAACCGCAGGCGCCCACGGCCGGAAGCAGGGCGAGCGCCCCCCCCATCGATCTCGCCGAAAAAATCACGTTTACCCCGCGACCAAGAGGCCTTCCGTAAGTCTCTACCTGAGGCGATGCTATGTCGCTTCGGCGTTGCAGCGAAGCGCTTTGTGTTGGAATGTAGCCTACACACGATATCTTGTGCCTACCGTTCCACGTGGAACACCCCCCCTACAAACGAGCGAGAAGAACCATGGAAAGACGACTGGGCAAGGGACTCAGCTCCCTACTTGGAGGACGGGTCGAAGGGGCAACGAGCCAGGAGCTGGCGCTGGCGCTGATCGATCCGAACCCCTTTCAGCCGCGAGTGACGATGGACCCCGCCGGCCTCGAGGAGCTCCGGGACAGCATCAGCAACCACGGCATCCTCCAGCCCATTGTTGTTAGGAAGTTAGACGGAAGATATCAAATCATCTCAGGGGAGCGGCGTTGGCGGGCTGCGCGGCTCGCGGGCCTTGAGCGCATTCCGGCCGTGCTGCGCGAGGTGGTCTCGGACAACGAGATGCTCGAACTCGCTCTGGTTGAGAATGTCCAGCGTCGGGACCTTGACCCGCTCGAGCGCGCTCGCGGATTCAAGGCCCTCATGGAAGGGCTGGGCATTACTCAGGAGGCGGTGGCGATCAAGGTCGGCCTCAAGCGGGCGACAGTCGCCAACCACATGCGCCTCTTGGAGCTTCCCGAGAAGGTTCAGCAGGCCGTGGGCAAGGGTCTGCTCAGCATGGGCCACGCTCGCGCCTTGCTCGGACTCTCGACCCCCGAACAGATCGAGGGGTTGATGGAGCAGTGCGTT
>VGYZ01000035.1 GCA_016872795.1 Planctomycetota bacterium | reverse complement strand
GTGCTCGCGCTACAGCAGAACTTCCTCGCGGCGCGGGAGTTCGATGGCAGCGCTGCGCGGTCGGAGTACTTCGCGTGGACCGAGAGCGCCGTGCAGGGCACGACATTGTTCGTGCAGCTGTTCATCGCCTCGCGGGTCATGCACCGTTTCGGCGTGGGCGCCGCGCTGCTCGTGCTGCCGGCGTTCGGCGTGCTCGCGCTCTCCCTGCTCGGCGTGCACGCGGCGCTGGGGTTCGGCGCGCTCGGGCTGCTGACGGTCGCGCTGGTGCTGTGGAAGGCGTTGAGCCACTCGCTGATGAGGCCGGCGCGCGAGTCGCTGTTCGCGGGCATGGAGCCGCGCGAGACATACAAGGCGAAGAGCTTTCTCGACACCTTCGCGTTCCGCGGCGGGGACGTGGCGAGCGCGTGGGTGCAGGGCACGGCGGCGCTGGGGACGGTCGCGCTGGTCGCGCTGCCCTTCGCGTGCGCTTGGGGCGGTCTCGCGGCGTGGCTCGGGCGGCGCGCGCCCGGTCGGTCGAGCGACGCGCTCTCGGAACGCTAGGGAAGCGCCTGCACGGCTTCGATCGCGCGCGCGAGCGTGCCGTCTTCGAGCGTCGAGTTGAGGCGATGGTCGCCGCCCTCGATCTCCCACAGGCGCACCCCGGGGCCGGACTTGCCGACGAGCGTGCGCGAGCCTTCGATCGGCACGACGTCGTCGGCGGTGCCGTGGAGCACGATGGCGCGCGTGCCCTCGGGCAGGCGCTCGCCCTTGCCTAGCAGCGCCGCAGCTTGAGCGATCAGCACGGTGCGCGCGTTCGTGACGCCGTCGCACAAAAGCGACACGGCGAGCGCGCCGCCGAAGCTCGAGCCGACGAGCACATCGGGCTCGAATTCGCGCACCGCGGCCTCGGCCTGCGCGCGCGCCCGCTCCCACGTGGACGTGTCGAGCGCCGGCACGCTCGCGCCGTAGCGCTCGCGCAGCCACACCGCCTTCGTGCCGCTCGGATTCGACTCGAGCCCGTGCAGGAAGAGCAGCTTCATGGGCCGGCGCGCGGAGCTAGATGTGCGGGCGCGTCAGGTTGACCTGCCCCGCAGCCGTGACGTGCACGTTGTCCTCGATGCGCACGCCGCCGAACTCCGCGAGCTCGTCGATCTGCTTCCAGTCGAAGCAGTGCGCCTTGGGGCCGTTGCGGTGGGGGCGCAGCAGCATCTCGATGAAGTAGCAACCCGGCTCGATCGTGAAGACCTGATGTTCTTCGATCTTGCGCGTCGTCCGGAGGAACGGTGACTTCGGCGGCGGAGGCAGGATGCCGCCGGTCGGGTCCTTCTGACGGCCGCCGACATCGTGCACTTGGATGCCGAGGAAGTGGCCGAGCCCGTGGGGAAAGAAGGGACTCGTCAGGCCTTCGTCGAAGGCCTCCTCGCCGCGGACCTTGAGCACGCCGAGCTCGTGCAGCAGGTCGCCGATGAGCACGTGGGCCGCGGCGTGCAGGTCGGGATAGGGCAGGCCCGGTACGACCTTGGCGCACAACTCGAGCTGCAGCTTGTCCATGCCGCGCGCGAGGAGAGGGAAGCGCGAGTCGCAGTCCTTGCGCGTCCATGTGCGGGTGATGTCCGAGCAGTAGCCCAAGTGGCGCGCGCCGGCGTCGATCAGGAGCACGCGGCCGTCGCGCTTGGTGCGCTTGCCTGTGTAGTGCAGGATCGCGCTCTTCTCGTCGTGGCCGATGATCGTGCCGTAGGGAAGCTCGGCTTCCGTGCAGCGCACGGCGGCGAGGTAGGCGTGGTGGATCTCGAGCTCGCTCGCGCCGGAGTCAAAGGCGGCGAGCGCGGCGCGGTGGCCCCAGGAGGCCATCTTCTCGGCCTCCTCCATGCACGCAACCTCGTACTCGCTCTTGTACGCGCGCTCCCAGTCGAGGCGAGCGACGAGCGACGCCGGATTGTGGTGCTCGGCCGCGATTCCGGCCGCCAGCGCACGGGCCGTCTCATCGCCGATGTACGCGACGCGCTTGCCCGTGAGTCCGAGCTTCCACGCCGCGTCCGTCGTGCCGACTTCCTGCAAGTCGAAGTCATCCGCCCAGAACGGACTGCCGAGCGGTGCCTGCTCGTACCAGTAATCCTCTGGCGCCACGCGCACGAGCCGCGGCCTCGTGCCCGGCCGCACCACTAGCACATGGTGCGGCCCGCGCAGCGGAACCCAGTGGGCGAAGTGCCCGTTCTCGTGGAACGGCGGCTCCTGATCGTCGGCGAAGTAGGTGAACGGCGCGCCGCTGGAGAGCACGAGCGCGTCGTACCCGCACTCTGCCAGCGCCGCCTCCGTCGTCCGCTGCCGAGCCGCGATGTGCTCGGCGTACAACGATCGACCCTGCGGGCTCATCGGATTACTTGACGCCGTGCATCCAGCGGTTGATCAGCCCCGACAGGGCGATGACGCCGATGCCGACGCCGACGCCGACGTAGACCATCAGCGTGAAGACCTCGCCGTAGGCCTGGACCTTGCCGAGTGCGTCGACCGCGGCGCCAGCTTTCTTGGCGGCCATGGTCGAGACTTCCCCGGCGAGGAAATTGCCCGTCGCGATCGAGATGAACCAAGCGCCCATGACCATGCCGGTCATGCGCGCGGGCGCGAGCTTCGTCACCATCGAGAGGCCGACGGGCGAGAGGCACAGCTCGCCCAGCGTGTGCACGATGTAGAGCCCGAGCAGGAAGTACCAGGCCACCAGACCCGCGGACGTCGCGGCGCCGATGCCTTGGTTGATCACGAGGAAGCCGAGGCCCATTCCCAAGAAGCCGAAGCCGAACTTGGCCGGGATCGAGGGGTTCTTCCCCTTGCGGTCGAGCGCGACCCACAACCAGGAGAACACAGGTCCAAAGAGCACGATCAGAACGGCGTTGACCGACTGCCACCATTCCGGCGGCATGGTCCATGTCCCGACCGAGAGCGGATCGAGCTGCTTCTTCGCGAAGAAGTTCAGCGAGTTGCCGGCTTGCTCGAAGCCCATCCAGAACACGCAGTTCAGGATCAGCATCAGCACGAGCGCGAACAGTCGCTCCCTTCCTTCGCGTTCTTCGCGCATTCCCACCGAGACCAGGAAGGCGACGATCACCGCGAAGCTGGCGTAGAGGATGTAGCCGACGACGTTGTCACGCAGTGCAAGCAGCATGAACACGCCCGGTGCCACAATCAGGCCGCCGAGTGCGACCATCACGATCGGTCCGAAACCTTCCTTGCCCTCTGGGGCGAGTCCCTTGTCTCCGAGGACCTTGGTGAAGGCTCCGAAGCACACGAGGCCAAGGAGCATGCCGGCTCCCGCCAGCGCGAAGCCGTAGCGGTAGTCCGGTTGGCCCTCGCTGCCCATATACGAGGCGAAGCGTTCGCACAACACCGGGGCGATCGCCGCGCCGATGTTGATGCCCATGTAGAAGATGGTGAAACCGCCATCGCGGCGCGGGTCGCCCTGCTTGTAGAGCTTGCCTACGAGGCTCGAGATGTTCGGCTTGAACAGGCCGTTGCCGACGATCAGCAGCGCCAGGCCGAAGAAGAACACCTGTTTCTGGTCGAACCCGAGATAGGTGCCCTGCGGAATCATCAGCAGGAACTCGCCCGCGGCCATGAAAAGGCCACCCATCACGATCGATCGGCGGTAGCCGAGAACCCGGTCCGCGATCGATCCGCCGAAGATGCCGAGCGCATACACCAGCGCGGTGAATCCGCCGTAGCTCGCCGAGGCCTGCGCCTGCGCCTCCTCACCGTTCAGCGTGGAGAAGAACTGCTGCGCGATGTAGAGCGCAAGCAGCGCGCGCATGCCGTAGTAGCAGAAGCGCTCCCACAGCTCGGCGAAGAACAGCACGAAGAGGCCGGACGGATGGCCGAGGGTGGTCTTTTCGCTCGCGTCGGTCGTTTGGCTCATGGGGAGTTGGGGTCTCCGGTCTTGACGGGCGGGGAGACGATCGGGGGCCGCGCCGTCGGGGTGGGTAGGGGCTAGAGGTTAGCGCGGAGGAAGGCCGCCATCGTCAGGTACTTGTGCCGGTTCTGCACGGAATCGACGATCCCGTGGCGGTTGCCGGGATAGAGCATCAGGTCGAAGGGCTTGCCCGCGCGCTGCAGGCGCTCGGCAAACTGCAGCGTGTTCTGCAGATGCACATTCTCGTCGATGACCCCGTGGATGAGCAGCGCACGCCCCGACAGGTTCGCGGCGGCTTCCAGCACGGAACTGCGCAGGTAGCCGAGCTCGTTCTCGGTCGGCAGGCCCATGTAGCGCTCGGTGTAGATCGAGTCGTAGAGCCGCCAGTCCGTGACCGGCGCTCCGACGATCCCGCAGCGGAACTTCTTCGAGTGGGTCAGCGCAAAGGCCGTCTGGTAGCCGCCGTAGCTCCAGCCCCACAGGCCGACCCGCTCAGGATCGGTGACGCCGCGCGCCACGAGGGCGTCGACACCGTCCTCGAGGTCCGCGAGCTCGCCCTCGCCCAGCCGGTGCCAGATGCCCTTCGTTGCTTCGAGCCCGCGCCCGCTCGCCGAGCGGTTGTCGACGGCGCACACGACATAGCCTTCCTGCGCGAGCAGCGTGTGGAACAAGCCGTCGGTCGTCAGAGGCCGGTCGAGCACCTTGGGCGCGTGGGGACCGGAGTAAATCGAGAGCAGCGTCGGGTACCGGCGCCCCTTCGAGAAGCCCGGCGGCAGGAAGAGCGCGGCGTCGAGCTCGACTCCATCGCGCGTCCGCAGCTTGGTGAACTCCACGGGCTTCACGCCCTTGGCGGCGGCGGGCGCGCCGTCGACGCGCTCGAGCTCGCGCACGACGCTTCCATCCGCCGCGCACAGCCGCAGCTGCGGCCATTGGGTCGCCGAGGAAAAGGAATCGACGAAGTGGCGACCGTCCGGCGCCATCTGCACGGCGTGCGTGCCGTCCTCGCGCGTCACGCGCACCGGCTCGCTCCCATCGAGCCTGCAACGGAAGAGCTGCGCGCCCTTCACATCGTCGCGATCGCCCATGAACCAGGCCTCGCCGCTCGTCTCGTCGAAGCGCACGAACGAATCGACCTCCCAGGGCCCGCGCGTGACCTGCCGCTCGAGCTTGCCGTCGCGCGAATGCAGGTACAGGTGAGCAAACCCGTCGCGCTCCGAAAGCCACAGGAAACGCCGGCCGTTTTCGATCCACCACGGCCCGTCGTTGGGCTCGATCCACGCCGCCGTCGAGTCGCGCAGCACTGTCTTCGTCGCGCCCGTCGCCGGATCGGCCTCGACGAGGTCGAGCCACGTCTGCACGCGATTCTGGATCTGGAACAGCACGCGCGTCGCGTCCGGCGTCCAGCCGACGCGCACGACCAGCGGCTCGTCCTTCGACCAAGGCCCGAGCTCGATCGGCGTGCTCTTGCCGCTCGCGATGTCGACGGCGTGCAGCGTCGCGACCGGATTGGGATCGCCCGCCTTCGGATAGCGCCACGACTCGTTGACCGGATGCACCTGCCGATGGTCGGTGACGATGCAGGTCGGCACGCGGCTCTCGTCGATCACGAGGTACGCGATGCGCGTCGAATCCGGCGACCACCAGAACGCGCCGAAGTTGCCGCGCCCGTAGACCTCCTCTTGGTAGACCCAATCGAGCCGCCCGTGCAGCAGGTTCTCGTTGCCGGCCGTGGTGAGCGCGCGCGGCGGCGCACCGCCATCGGTGGGAGCGATCCACAGGTTCCAGTCGGCGACGAAGGCGACGAAGCGGCCGTCGGGCGAGAGCGTCTCGCCGACTTCCTCGCGCGCATCCTGCGTCAAGCGCACCGCGCGCGCGGCGCCGACGCGCCAGAAGAACAGGTCGTTCGACTCGTTGAGCAGCACGCCGTCGCGCGCTGCGGTCCAGTCGAAGCGCGTGCGCGCGGCGAAGCGTTCCGCCGTGGCCCGGTCGATGCCCGGCGCGGCCTCGAAGGCGCGCGTCAGTGCGCTTGGATCCGCGAACGGCGTCTCGCTGCCGCTCGCGACATCGATGCGCACGATGCGCTTCGTGCCGCTGCTGCGCTCCGTTCGCGCGGCGAAAAAGCTCTGGCCGTCCGCGCTCCAACCCGCGAGCTGCGTGTCGAGGCGCAGCTTGGGCGGCAGCGCTACGAGGTCGTCGAGCGAGAGGCGCTCCGAGTCCCGCGCGTGCGGTGCGCTGGCGCAGGCGGCGGCGAGGAGCAGGGCGAAGAGCGGCAGGGCGCGAAGCTTCATGGCAGGAACGTACCGGCGTCGCCGCGCCCTCGCCACGCCGGTATCGTGGCGCGCGATGAAGCTCTTCTCCGCACTCGTGGTGCTGCTCCTCGCCGCCGCCGGCTGCGCGTCGGCGCCGGTGGGCACCGATCCGTTCGAGGCCCGCTTCACCGGACGCGTGGTGCGCTTCGACTACCACCACGCCGGCAACGCCAGCGAGGAGCACATCGCTCCCGCCGGACTGCGGCTCGAGGGCGCTTGGCCGGGGAGTCGCACCCGGCTCGTCGACGGCACGAATCTCGGCAAGTACCTGTTCGAGGTGCGCGAGCCGAGCTCGGGCGAGCTCTTCTTCTCGCGCGGCTTCTGCTCGATCTTCGGCGAGTGGGAGACCACGGGCGAGGCCAAGGAGCTGTGGAAGGTCTTCGAGGAATCCCAGCGCTTCCCTGAGCCGCGCGGCAAGGTGCGCCTCGCGTTGCGCAAGCGCGCCAGGGACGGCACCTTCGCCGCGCCGTTCTTCGAGCTCGAGGTCGACCCGGCCTCGCGCTTGGTCGATCGCGCACCGCTGCGCGGCGGCGCGCGCGTGCTCCCGATCCACGAGACCGGGCCGGTCGACGCGCGCCTCGACCTGCTGGTGCTCGCCGAGGGCTACACGCTCGCGGAGGAGCTCAAGTTCGAGGCCGACGCCAAGCGGCTCTCGAAGGCGTTGCTCGCCACGCCGCCCTTCAGCACGCGCTCGAACGAGCTCAATGTGCGCGGGCTGTTCGTCGCCTCGCCGCAGTCGGGGATCCGCGATCCGCGCCGCGAGCTGTGGAGCGAGACCGCCTTCGGCGCGTCGTTCAACGCCTTCGACTCGGACCGCTATGTGCTGACCTACCGCGATCGCGAGCTGCGTGAGTTCGCGGCCGCCGCGCCCTACGACTTCCTCGTGATCCTCTTCAACGGCCGCAAGTATGGCGGCGGCGGGATCTACAACCTGTGGGCGACCTGCGCGTCGGACACCTCCGTCGCCGAGTATGTGTTCGTGCACGAGCTCGGCCACTCGCTCGGCGGGCTCGCGGACGAGTACTACAGCTCGCCGGTGAGCTACGAGGAGTTCACGCCGCCGGGCAGCGAGCCGTGGGAGCCCAATGTGACGGCGCTGCGCGAGCCGTGGAACCTGAAGTGGCGCGAACTGGTCGAGCAGGGAACGCCGCTGCCGACACCGTGGGACAAGGGTCCCTACGACGAGGAGGATCGAGTCTTCGGCGCGCGGCGTGCGGAGCTCGGCAAGGGACGCGACGACTCCGCCAACGAGGCGCTGTTCGCCGAGATCAAGGCCGCGAGCGGCGCGCGGCTCGCCCGCGAGCGCTTCGCCGGCAAGGTGGGGGCCTTCGAGGGCGCTGCCTACGAGGCGCGCGGTCTGTACCGCCCGTCCGTCGATTGCATCATGTTCACGCGCAATCCGACTACCTTCTGCGCCGTGTGCGAGCGCGCGATCGCGCGGGTGATCGACGCCCACGCGCGCTGAACGCCGCCCCCCCGTCGTGTCTCGCCCCAATCGAGGGCCCCTCGCAGGGCTCGGATTCCGAAGAATGCGACCCGTGGCGGGCCCACGGCCGCGGGGCCGCGCAGGTTCGTCCGCTGCCGCGCCGATGGCGCGAGGGCAAGCTGCCCCGGCCCTCCACAGCCACCCAGGCGCTCGCCGCCCAATGAGCCACGAGAACACCTTCCTGCGGGAGCTCGACGAGCGCAACTCCGACAACCTGATCACGCTCCAGTCGCACATCCTCGCGGGGCAGTAAGAGCAGCCGGGCTCGGCGTGATCGCCAACGAGACCCTGCCGCGTTGCCTCGGACGGCGCCGGGGTGTGGCGATCGTGGCCTCGGAGGAGAACGACGAGCCGATCCTCCCGCGCGACAGCGCCGAGGCCGAAGGCGGCTACTGCGTGCTGTTCGACCCGCTCGACGGTTCTTCGAACCTCGATGTGTGCGGCGGCGTCGGCACGATCTTCTCGATCCTGAAGCACCCCTCGCCGGCCGCGACCGCCGACGAGCCCATGCTGCAGCCCGGCTCGCGCCAGCTCGCGGCAGGCTACATCCTGTTCGGCTCGTCGACGGTGTTCGTGCTCACGACCGGCAAGGGCGTGTCGGTGTTCGTGCTCGACCCGATGTCGGCGCCTTCCTGCGGGTCGAGGACGACCTGCGCATCCCCTCCAAGGGCAAGCTCTACTCGCTCAACGAGGGCAACCGACCGACCTTCCCCGAGGGCTGCCAGCGCTACCTCGACTGGGCCACGAAGAGCGGCTACTCCAGCCGCTACGCCGTCGCGATGGTCGCCCATGTGCACCGCACCCTGCTCAAAGGCGGCGTGTTCCTCTATCCGCCGACGGCCAAGGCGCCCGAGGGCAAGCCGCGGCTCATGTGCGAGGCGAACCCGACGGCATTCATCGTCGAGCAAGCCGGTGGCGAGGCCTACGCCGGTAGGGAGCGGCTGCCGGACCTGCAGCCCAAGACCCCGCACCAGCGCACCACGGTCATCCTGGGCAGTGCCGAGGAAGTGGAGCACATCCTGTGCGGCACCTGTAGCTGCCGGGGGGGCGCGCGCGGCGCTAAGGTGCGCGGCATGCCGCTCCTCGCTCTCGCCGCAGCCGTTCTCGTTCAAGCCGCCGGCTCCGTTCCCGTGCCCGTGGCATGGCACGAGGTGCCGCGCGACGCCCTCGCGCCGCTGTGCTTTGCACAGGCGAGCGTGGCCCCGAGCGAGGGAGCGCCCGTGCGTCTGGTGCTCGCGCTGCCGTCCTCGCTCGAGCGAACCGAGCTCGAGCGCGCAGCCCGCGAAGTCGCCGCTCTCGCCGGGCCTGGGGCGACCGTGATCGCCAGTCCGGATCCGCTAGGGGAGTGGGGGGAGATCCGAGCGGAGCTCGGACGCCGCCGCGGCACGGCTCTGCCGCGCCTGCATGTGGTCGGGTGGGGCCAGGGCGGCGCGCAGGCCCTGCGACTGGCTGGTTTCGCGGCCGACGCACTCGGCGGTGTCGTGGCTCTCGCGCCGACAGCGCTCGCGCCCGAGGACCTCGAGCGCCTCGACACCACGGCCGGTCTGCCGATCGCGCTGCTCCGCGGCCGCGAGGACGAGCGGGGCACGCTGCTCGCGATCTTGGAGCGACGGCTCGCGCTGGGGGAGGAGACCGCGCTCGACTTCGTGTCCACCTGCGAGCGCGCGACGCTCGCCTGTGACGGCGGACGGGTGCGCGCGAGGCTCGGCGAGGCCTTCGCGGCCGAGTCGGCCCGCGCCGCCGCCGAGTCCGCCGTGCGAGCCCTGCTCGACCGCTTCCACGCGGCCGCCGCGCGCGCCGATGGCGCGGACTACTTCGCCTGCCTCGCGGCCGATGCCGTGTTTCTCGGCACGGACGCCAAGGAGCGCTGGAGCGTGCCGCAGTTCCGGGCCTACTGCGAACCCTACTTCGCCAAGGGCCGCGGCTGGACCTACGCCGCCACGGAGCGGCATGTGACTCTCTCGCGCGACCGCGCAACGGCCTGGTTCGACGAGCGGCTCCAGAGCGCTTCCTACGGCGAAGTGCGGGGCTCCGGCGCCCTGCGCCGCGACGGGGAGCGCTGGCGGATCACCCAGTATGTGATGAGCCTGCCGGTGCCCAACGAGCTCGCCAGCGGACTGATCGAGAAGATCCGCGCCCGGCGCTGAAGGCGCGGAATGCCGAAGAATCCGCGCGCTCGGGCGCTGCTCGAGCCTGCGGCGCGCCGCCCGCGCACCCCGTTCGCGCCCACAAAACATCGGGGAAAACAGGACTCTCGTGGCGGGGCGGCGAAATCCTCGGGATTTTCGTGTTTTTTCGTGCGCTAGCCTCTGGAAGTGCCCGCTCCCATTCTCTACAAACGGTGCGTCACACGGCCGCACAGGCCAAAAACCTCTGGAAAACTAGGAGATTCTGATGGCTGCCAAGAACACCAACACCGCCAAGCCGGTCAAGATCACCCCGGCCAACAAGATCCGCACCAAGGGCGAGATCTACAACGCCGTCGCCGGCGCCTCGATGATGTCCCGCAAGCAGGTCGTTGCGGTTTTCAACGCGTTCTCCGAGCTGCTCGCTGCCGACCTCGGCAAGAAGGGCCCGGGCGTCACTCAGGTTCCCGGCCTGATGAAGGTCACCGTCGTCCGCAAGCCGGCCACCAAGGCGCGCAAGGGCATCAACCCCTTCACCGGCCAAGAGACCATGTTCAAGGCCAAGCCGGCCCGCAATGTGGTCAAGGTCCGCGCGATGAAGAACCTCAAGACGATGGTCTGATGCGCGTCGGCCGACGGCTTCGCGCGGGGTGACCTGCGCGGGCTGCGAAGCCAAGGAGCCCCCGGGCGATTCCTCGCGGAATCCCCGGGGGCTCTGGCTTGTGTGGGCGCGTGGTGTAGGGCGCGCCGGCGCTTGTTTCCGCGCGCTCGCGGCTCAAGCGTTGGGGGGCGGCTGGGAGCTCGAGGTCGCAAGCAGCGCGCCCACTGCGATGGACCAAGTGGGGAAGGCGCCGAGCATCGGGATGCACTCGACCACGAGGACGGGCAACAGCACGGGACGAAAGCCGAGTACGGCGAAGAGCGCGAGGGCCGTGGCGACATCGAGGGTCCATTGGACCGGCGGCGCGATTTCGGCGCCGACGCCGAGGGCGTCCGATGCGAGTGCGATCGCGAGCGCCGCGAGCTTGCGCGCACGCGAGAGCCCGCCACCCGCTCGGAGTTGCGGCGTGGGTGAGGCCGGTGTGGGAAGCTCGCTCATGCGCTTCCTCAGGGCAGGAAGGCCTTGCGGTTCTCGAGCTTGCGCGGGAGGTACTCCTCGATCACGAAGTTGAGTCCCCACTTGGCCAGCGCCTGCTGCTCGGCGCGCACGCCCATCTTGAGCAGCTGCTCGATGGCCTTGATCCACGGCTTGTGGGCCATGAAGAAGGGGTCGTTCTTGAGCGCGTCCTTGGCGCGCTTGATGTCGACCTCCTGCAGCTTGTGGGTCGCGTCCTGCAGCTTGAAGTCGATGATGTCCTGGGGCGTGACGCCGAGGAACTGCGCCTGCGGCACGCAGAAGAAGCGGTTGATGTGCGCCGCGTTGCCGGAACCCACTTTCAGGGTGCGGTAGATGTTGGCGATGCCGTAGGGGTCGCAGTCGACGAAGGCGTAGACGGGGATCTTCTTGTCGTCGGCGAGCCGCCGCACGAAGCGGCGCGTGGCGCGCGTGGGCACGCCGGAGGTCTCGACCAGGATGCAGTTCTCGGTCTTCCAGAACTTGTGGTTGTTCAGGCGCTGGAACATGCCGCCGGTCTCGATGGCGAGGATGAACTTCGCCTTGGTCTCGAACTTCAGGTGCTCGACCGAGTGGGGGATCGAGTAGGAGCCCGAGCCGAAGTTGGTGCAGTCGATCTCGATCGGCTTGCCGGTCTCGCTGTCGATGTCGACCACGGTCAGGTTGCCGGCGACCGAGCCGCCGTGCTCCTCGGGGTAGTAGCGCAGCTGCTCGCGCGCGAGCCCGTCGAGGGAGGCGAGCGCCTCGATGTCGTCGAGCACCGTGTCGGACTCGGGCTGGTCGTTGAACTTGGCCTCGCCCCAGTTCTTCGAGACATAGTACGCCTCACGCTTGGTGGCGAAGTCGTTGTTCTCGACCATCTCCTTGCTGATCGCCATCAGCCGCAGGGTCTGCGCGAAGGTCTTGACGGTGTTGACCGTCAGCGCGCGCGCCTTGCGGATCTTGCCGAGCTCGAAGTAGCCGATCTTGGTGTCGTACTTGACATTGCCGAGGCTGCGCTCGGGGAAGCGCAGCTCGGGCAGCACGCGCTTGTCGATCGAGTTGCGCACGCGCTCGGCGGTCTCGAGGATCAGCTTGAGGGTCTTCTTGTCGAGCGCATCGAGCTCGCGCGGCGCGCGCGCGGAGCTCTTCTTCTTCGGCTTGTTTTCGTCGGCCATGGCGAGATCGGTCCCTCGGGTTCGTGCGGGTGGCGTGCGGGCGGCGCGGGGCTAGAACTTGCGGCTCCTCTGCAGGCAGTCGTCGAGCGTGCCGACGGTGCCGTCGCGCTCCTTGTCCGAGAGATCGAGGATCTCCTGCAGGGCGAGGCCGATGTGGGGGATGTACTTCTCGATGTAGGAGCGCTTGTCGAACTCCGAGCGCAGGCGCTGGCCCTTCTTGATGTAGGTGCCCATCTTGCGGCCGCAATCCTGCAGGCCGAGCTTGATCTCCTTCAGGATCTCCTCGTAGGCGGCGAGCGCTTCCTTGGACTCCGAGGTGAAGGGCACCCAGACGCTCGCGATGTGCACGAGCACGGCGGCGGGGCCCACGGGCAGCGCGCCCTTGGGTTGCTGCAGGCCGTAGGAACGCCAGTTGGTCTGGATCACGGCCTTCGTGACCGCGCAGGCCGACTGCTGGTGCAGGAGCGGCACGCGGTTGGCGAAGCGCAGCACGCGGATCGGCTCGTCCGCGCTGCCGACGAGCTCCTCGCTCACGACCACGGACTTGCGCTTCTGGATCCGGCCTTCGTCTGTGACTTCGAGGCCGACGCCGCCGGGCTTGCCGTAGGCGATGCCGACCTCGATCACGAACGGGTTGCCGCGGTAGACCGCGGGCGGGCGCGAGACCGCGGAGTAGAAGTCGGCCTCGATCTCCTTCTTCAGGCCCTGCAGCACGAGCTCCTCGCCGATGGGCGAGATGCAGTTCGTCGGCGGCGCGCTGATCCTCGTCTTCTGGATCGCGGCGTGCAGCGCGGCGGCCTCCTCGCGCGCGATGCGGGTGGGATAGGCCTTCTCGGAGACTTTCGCCCCGTCGCAGATTTCTTCGGCCACTTTCGGGCCGACGCGCACGAACTCCTCCTGCAGGAAGCCCGAGAGCGTGCGCGCGTTGGTCTCCTTCAGCATCAGGATCAGCACGCCGAGCTCGACACCGTGCGGGTGCGGCTTGATCTCGACCGCCTCCGGCGGGAGCTGCTTGGTGCCGCGCTCGTAGACGATGCGCTCGCCACCCGGATCGACATATGTGAGCCGCACATGCGGGTTCGCGATCGCGGTCTGCTTCAGGTACATGTCGACCGAACGCAGGCCCTTTTGGTAGCGGGCCTCCATCTCGATCTCGACGCGCGTGCCGTGCTCGCGATGCCAGTCGGCGAGCGTCGTCTCGTCGTGCAGGTCGGCCTTGTTGCGCGCGGTGTCGATCGAGAGCTGCAGCTCGTAGGCGGGATGGCGCTTGCCTGTGCGCGAGACGATGCGCGACGACTTGCCCGTGGTGAGCTGTCCGTACATCACGGCGGCCGAGATGCCGATGCCCTGCTGGCCGCGCGTCTGGCTCAGCTTGTGGAACTTCGAGCCGTACAAGAGCTTGCCGAACACCTTCGGGATCTGCTCCTTCACGATGCCGGGACCGTTGTCCTCGACCGCGACGCGGAAGCGGTCCTCTCCGGTGGGCGTGATCTCGACCACGACCTCGGGCAGGATGCCGGCTTCCTCGCAGGCGTCGAGCGAGTTGTCGACGGCCTCCTTGACGGCCGTGAGCAGTGCTTTCAGCGGCGAGTCGAAGCCGAGCAGATGGCGGTTCTTGGTGAAGAACTCGGAGACCGAGATCTCGCGCTGGCGCTCGGCGAGCTCCTGCGCCGTCTTGCGGCGTCCGGCTTCCGCCGGCTCGGCCTTCTCGACCTTGGCTGCGACCGGCTTCTCGGCCGCGGTCTCGACCTTGGTTTCCATCTTGTCGAACAATCCTGCTGCACCCTTGTCGTTCACGAAAGCGCCCCTCGCACGAAGCTCCAGTGGACAAGGTCTAGATACCGAAACCGCCGGGCGATTCAACGGCGCGCCGTGCCTCGCCCCTTTCTTCCGAGCCCTCCGCGGGCGAGAATCTCCGCCCCGCAACAAGGACTATCGAGCATGGCCGCCAAGGAAACGATCACGGTGTACGACCAGCAGGGCCAGCCGCGCGAGATCCCGCGCGCGGAGTTCACCGAGAAGGTGCTGCCCAAGCTGCTCGAGGCCTCGTGGAACCAGCCCGAGCAGCTCTACCAGCAGGTGGTGTTCGGGCTCGAGAACGGCCTGCACCAGTCGGTGCTCGCGGCGGCGGCGCGGCTCGACGAGCTCGATGCGGGGCGCGAGCGCGGCCGCGTGCTGCTCTCGGCGGCCCAGTTCCAGTGCGGCCAGCACGATGTGGCCGAGACGACCCTGCGCGCGTCGATCGAGCGCAACGGCGAGAGCGCCGTGTGCGCGGTCAACCTGGCGCGCATGCGGCAGGCGCGCGGCGACGAGGACGGCGCCCAGACGCTGCTCTCGCGCGCCCTCGAGCTCGACGCCAATCAGGAGATGGCGCTCAGCTGGTCCTGCCAGCTGATGCAGCAGGCCGGCGGAGAGGCCGCGGTGCTCGAGTTTCTGGGCGACCTGTCGGCCGCTCCGGCCAACTGGCGCGCGGCGAGCTGGCTCGCGCAGCAGCGGCTGCGCGGCCGGCAGACGAGCGCGGCGGTCGAGCTCCTGCGCCGCTCGATCACCGGCGTCGCTCAGGACTCCAATGCGCTCATGGCGATCAGCGCGGAGCTCGGCAAGGCCGGGGCGCTCACCGAGCTGGTCGAGCTCGTGGGCGCGGTCTACGACGAGCGGCGCCAGCGGCCCGAGACGGGCTGCAACCTGCTGCGAGCGCTGATCGAACTGAAGCGCACCGAGGAGGCCAAGGCCCTGTTCGGCCGCCTCGCGGCCTTGAACCTGCCGCCGCTCGCGCAGGCGCTCGGCGCCTTCGCCGCGCAGCTCGGCTTGCCGGCGCCCACGCTCGCGCCCGCGTCGGCCGGTGGCGCCAGCGCACGTCCGCAACAGCAGCAACAGCAGGTCGAGATCCGGCTGTTCATGGTGCAGGGCCCGCTGTGGATGCAGGGCCTCGGCGCCCCTTGGCTCGGACCCCAAAAAGACGCGCAGTCGCCTCTGATCACATTCGTCGGGTTCGCCGACGAGGCGTTCGCGAAGGCCCAGGATCCCAAGGCGCAGCCGCGCGTCGACGAGGACTTGGCGCGCATGGCGCGCGCACTGCCGCTGTACCTCTCGGAGTCGGTGCACCTGCGCACGGGTGCGCGCTCGGACATGGTCGTGCCGCTGCTGCCCGGCGGCGCCTTCGTCGTGACGGGGCAGATGTGGCCGACGGAGGCGCTCGTGAAGGGCCGTCCGGTCGAGTCGCGGCCGAGCTTCGTGGTGCAGGGCGTGCTCGCCCGCGAGGCTCAGGGCTTCAAGGTCGAGCTCGTGATCGCCGAGGGCGCGAGCGGCAAGGAAGTGCACCGCATCCGCCGTGGCGGCGTCGCCAAGCTCGAAGAGCAGGCCCTCGGACTCGAGGACGAGCTGCTCGGCTGGCTCGCGCAGCAGGGCGTGGCGCGCAGCGCTCCCGGCGCGCTCGCGTCCTTCGCGCGCCCGAGCGCTAGCGGGCAGGGCGCACACCTCGTGGGCTTGGGCAACCTGCTGATGCTGTGCGTGCCCGCGATCGGGCTGGGCTCGCGCGAGAGCCTGTCCGACGAGAAGGAGCTGCTCGACGGCTGCCTCGAGTCGGCCCGGTGCAACCCGGCCTGCGGCGGCTCCAAGGTGGTCGCGGCCGCGGGCATCCTGTTCGCCCTGCGCTTTGGCTCCAATCAGGCCGACGCGGCCAAGGCGGAGCTCGCCTGGATGATCGAGCAGGAGCCCGATCCCCAAGGCGTGCTGTCCCTGCTCTCGCCGGGCCTGTGGCTGCGGCTGGGCGACAAGGCGAAGAGCGATGCGGCGCGCGCCGAGCTCGCCAACATCAGCCTGCCGGGCTACCGCGAGTGGATCGCGACGCTCGACGCCAAGCCGGAAGCGAAGTGAGCGCGGCCCGAGGGCGTCTGCGCGGCTAGCCCGCGAGGCGCGTCAGCGCCTCGTGCAGCAGCCAGCCGAGGGCCACAAGCTTGGGGGCGCTCGAGAGGCAGCCCAGGCGCAGGTAGCGCTGCTGGAGGGAGCCGCCGCAGGCGGGGCAGACGCGCGGCTTGGGCTCGGGCAGCGCCGCAGCGCAGTGCGGGCAGTGCTGTTCTTCGATCAGCGGCGGCATGGGCCGCCCTCCAAGGCCAACGCCTGCGGACGCAGGTCGCTGCGGCACAGGCCGAGGCGTGCGGATTCATCGCGGAAACGCAGCAGTGCGGGCTCGAGCGCGGTGCCGGGGTCGTAGAGGCACTCCTCGGCGAGGTAGCGGCGGCAGGGCTCGAGCGGCAGCGCCCAGTCGCGGGCCGCTTCCATGGCGAGGTGATCGATGGCCGCGCGGCCGTGCTCGCGCGCGCGCGCGAAGGCGGCCAAGCGCTCAGAGGTGAGTTGCACGCCGGGACGCACGATCCACAGCGCGAACACGAACGGCAGGCCGGTGTCCGCCGCCCACGCCTCGCTCGGGTTGAAGCACGGCGGCGCGTCGGGCGAGAGCGCCTCGACCAGTGCCTTGTCGCCGATGCGCAGCCAGCCTCCAGCGTCGGTCTCCTCGGCTTCGCGGCGCGGATCGCGTCCCGGCGGCGCCTCGCGGAACTCGATCCCCGCTTCGCGTCGGGCGAGCACGACCTGCGCGAGCGCCTGCGAGGTGCGGCTCGCCGGGTCGAGGGTCACGCGGCCCAGCGCCCCGACGGGCCGGCGCAGGAACACCTGCACGCTGGCCACATAGCCACGCCCGGCGATGGCCGATCCGGCGAGGTAGCTGTAGCCCTCGCGGCGGAACAGCTCGATCGAGCTGACGAGCGCGACATCGAGTGTGCCCTTCCGCAGGCGCTCGACCAGACGCGCGGGAACCTCGCGCGAGACTTCGAGGTCGGGCTCCGCCTCCAGCCCGAGGTTGAGCGGGCGGGCGACCAGATAGGGGACCGTTCCAACGCGCAGGCGCATCGCGGGCACACTAGGCCCTCGCTTGGGCGTGGACAATGCCCCACCGGCTCGCGGACACTCTCCCACGCCGTGAAGCCGCGCCTTTTCGTCCAACCCGCCTTCGAGGACTACGAGCTCTTGGACTCCGGCGGAGGCGAGAAGCTCGAGCGCTTCGGGCCGCATGTGCTGCGGCGCCCCGATCCGCAGGCGCTCTGGACCCCGCGCGCGGAGGCGCTCGAGTGGGAGGGCGCCGACTTGGCCTTCGAGCGCGATCCCGAGAGCGGCGGGAAGCGCGGGCGCTGGATCGCGGGGCCGCGCGCGAGTGCGGCGCTGCGGCGCGAGGATCCGCGCTGGCCGATTCGCTGGCGCGGCGCGACCGCCAGCGTGCAGCCCACGCCCTTCAAGCATGTGGGCCTGTTTCCCGAGCAGGCGTCGAACTGGGAGTTCGTCGTCGCCGCGCGCGAGCGCCTCGGCGTCGAGCGGCCGCGGCTGCTCAACCTGTTCGGCTACACGGGCGTCGCGAGCATCGTGGCCGTGCAGGCGGGCTACGAAGTCACGCATGTCGATGCCTCGAAGACCTCGCTCGCGTGGCTGAAGGAGAACGCAGCCGCCTCGGGGCTGAAGGAGAACGCGCTGCGCGTGCTGCTCGACGACGCGCTCGCCTTCGCGCGCCGCGAGGTGCGCCGCGGCTCGCGCTACCACGCCGTGCTCGTCGATCCGCCGCACTTCGGGCGCGGGCCGAAGGGCGAGACCTGGCAGTTCGAGGACCACATGGCGGCGCTCGTCGAGGCGCTGCGCGATGTGCTCGACGAGCGCGCGTTCTTCGTGCTCTCGACCTACGCGATCGGCTTCTCGCCGCTCTCCTTCCACAACCTGCTCGCAATGCTCGGGTCGGGTGCGATCGCAGCCGGCGAGCTCGCGTTGCCCGAACGCGAGCGCGCGGGCCACGCGCGGCGCTATCTGCCGTGCGGATTCTGTGCCCGCTGGACGCGTGGCTTCGAGCCGCCGCCCGCGGCTGAACTCCAAGCGCCGTGAATGTCGAGATCCTGCATGTCGACAACCACCTGCTCGCGCTGCACAAGCCCGCGGGCGTGCCGGTGGTGCCCGATGAGAGCGGCGACGAGAGCCTCTACGACGCCGCGCGCGAGTGGATCCGGCGCGAGTGCGCGAAGCCGGGTGAGGTGTTTCTCGGCGTGGTGCACCGGCTCGACCGCCCCGTGTCCGGCGTGGTGCTCTTCGCGCGCACGAGCAAGGCCGCGGCGCGCCTCTCCGAGCAGTTTCGCGCGCACACGGTGCGCAAGCTGTACTTCGGCGTCAGCGAGTCTCGCCCGCGCGGCGAGAGCGGCGTGCTCGAGCAGTGGCTCGACAAGGACGGCGAGCGCAATGTGGTGCGCGTGCTCGAGCGCGAGCAGCCGGGCGCGCAGCTCGCGGTCACGCGCTGGCGCCTCGCGAGCTTCGAGCGCGGCCTCGCGCATCTCGATCTCGAGCCGCGCACGGGACGGCCGCACCAGCTGCGCGTCGCCGCCGCGAGCCTCGGCGCACCGCTGCTCGGCGACCTGAAGTACGGCGCGGCGCGCCCGCTCGCGGACAAGAGCGTCGGACTGCACGCTGCGGAGCTCGAAGTCGAGCATCCGACGCTGCACACGCCGCTCGCCCTGCGCGCGGCGCCGCCCGAGCGCGAGTGGTGGAGCGCCCGCCGCTGACTCAGCTCGTCCCGCCGCCTTGCTTCCAAGCCGGACGCCAAGCGAGTCCGAGGTTGAGGATGCGCTGGATGAGCTCGGGATAGGCGAGGCCCGCAGCGCGCGCCGACTCGGCGAAGTCCTCGTCGCGGGCGAGGTCGGGATTCGCGTTGGCCTCGATCACCCACACCCGCCCCTGTGCGTCGAGCCGGAGGTCGATGCGCGCGTAGCCGGAGAGCCCGAGCGCGCGGTACACAGCGCGGCAGGTGCGCGCGATGTCGCGGCGCACCACGGGCGCGAGGTTCTCCGCGAGGCCCGTGCGGATGCCGCGCTTGCGCTGGTAGGTCGCGCTCCACTTCACGCGCTCGGTCGCGATGCGCGGCGCGTTTTCGGGCCAGTCCTCGAAGCTCATCTCCCACACGGGCAGCTCGCTCAAGCGCGCATTGCCGATCATCCCGACATACAGCTCGCGGCCGTCGATGTACTCCTCCGCGAGCACATCGGTGCCGTAGCTCTCCTGCATGTAGAGCACGCGGTCGAGCAGTTTTTCCTCGCCGTGGACCACGGAGGCCTGCGAGATCCCGAGCGAGGCGTCCTCGACGGCGGACTTGACCAGCAGCGGGTAGCGCACCGCGCGCGGCGCACGGATCGGCTGGCCGAAAGGGAAGAAGTGGCCGCGCGGCGTGCGCACGCGGTGCCACGCGAGGATCTTCTTCGTGAGCAGCTTGTCGTGCGCGAGCATCAGGCCGTGCGGATTGCAGCCCGTGTACGCGCGCCGCGAGAGCTCGACGAAGGACAGTACCGCCGCGCCGTAGAGCGCGACGCCGTGGAACTCCTCGAGCAGGTTGAACGCAAGGTGCGGCTCGAACTCGTCGAGCGCGCTGCGCAGCACCTGCAAGTCGTCCCGCAGTCCCAAGGGGCGCGCCTCGTGCCCGAGCTCACCGAGCGCGGAGAGCACATCGTGTTCCGTGCGCCACGGAACGATCGTCGGCCCCCTGCGCGCCGAACGATCCTGCGGAGGCACGAGGTCTGCGTGCATCACGACCAGCACGCGCAGCTTGCGCGCCGGGGCGGCGCTCGGTGTCTCGGCGCTCGTCGCGGAACTGCGCGGGGTGCGTGCCATCGGCGCGGCTACTTGCGACTCGGAAGGTAGATTCGGAGCGTCTCGAGATCCGCCGAGCTCGCGAGGGCTGGCGGTGCCTCCACGAGCAGCCCCGCCGGCTTCGCGCGGACCTCGATGGTTCGACCGCTCGCGCTCGCGGCGCGGCGGCTGGCTTCGGCCTTCGCAGCGTCGATCCCATCGCGGCGTGCGACGAGCGCGATGCGCAGCATGCTCTCGAAGGACTCGAGTCGTGCCAGCACCTCGTTGGACACGGGGCGGGTCGCGGCGAGCCAGAGGGTCGCGTGGTCATCGCTCGCGAGGGGGTGTCGCTCGTACAGGGGCGGCGCACCGCGCGCGGCGAGCGGCTCGCGACTCCAGTCCGCGCAGCGTCGCCAGCTGGCGAGGGCATCCGCTCGCTCGCGTTCCAGCCACGGCGCGCGCGCTCCGGGGGTCTCGGGGGACAGGTCGAATGCGTCGACGCCGCAGGGCTTGCCCGCCAGCAGGCGCGCGTAGGCGCGATCGCACAGCGTGCGCTGGAGCTCGCAGGCGGCGACATGCCGGCCTTGGGCGTCGAGCCCCTCGAGGTGGCGCACGAGGCGCTCCTCGTCGACGGCCTCGGGCGCCTGCGCGAGGACCGCGACCGTCGCGTGCACGGACATCAGCTCGCACTCGACCCATGTCTCGTAGGCGGCGTGCCACGGTAGGCCCGCCAGCGACTCGCACAGGGTGTACGCAGCGTCGAGCGCCTCGCGAGCGCGCAGCGCATCGTGTTCGAGCGCTGCGAGTGCGGCGAGCACCCCGAGGTGCCGCACGACGGCTGGAACGGCGCGCAGCGCCGGCTCCGGCGAGGCTTGGTCGGCGAGCTCCATGCGCGCGAGCCAAGCGGCGCCATCGGCGCGGGGCAGCCTGCGCGCGGCGAGCGCGTGCGGATGCAAATTTGCGCTGCCGATGCGCTCGCGCAGCAGGGCCCGCAGGCAGTCGCGCAGCTGCGGCTCCTGCGCTGGCTGGCCCACATGCTCCGCAAGCCAGCCCTCGACGCCGCCGGGGTGGTCCTCCGGTCTGGCCTCGCTGCAGTCCGCCGGAGCGGCTGCCGACATCGCGAAGCGCGCTTCGAGCGCAGAATTGGCGTGGACCACAAATCCGAGACCCGGAATCAGGCGGTAGGGAGCGGGCGCCGTCCCCAGATCATCGTCCGGCCACTGCGTCTCGTAGTAACTGTCGGGTGGGAGCTGCTCGAGCACTTCGATCCACTGCGCGAGCGCGTCCGGAGCCGGAACTTCCGTTCGCCCACCCGAAAGTGTGACTTGGGCTCCGATCCGCGCGCGCTCCGTCTCGACGGCAGCGTGCGCCGAACGCGCCGCGAACCACCACGATCCGAGCGCGAGCGCGGCGCAGACGCCGCAGGACGCACCCAGCCACAGCCAAGGTCGACGGCGACCAAACCACGCTTCGCTCGGAGCCACGCCCATGGCGGGATTGTGCAGGTACCGAGGGGTCTTTCACAACGCCGAGTACACAGCGGTGCGCCACGGCCCGCCTGCAGCGCACGCGGCGCGAGTGTTGCCGAAACCGTGGTGTGCGAACTTGCGGCCTGCGCAGGCCGCTTCACTCCGCGGCGGTCGGCAGCGGAAGGCTGTCGAGCAGGCTGTGCGCCTCGGCGGAGCGCAGGCAGGCGAGGATCTCGTCCCCGTGGGCGCTGACGCGCGCCGCGCCGATGCCGGTCACTTCGAGCAGCGTGCTCGGCGTGATGGGGCGCATGCGCGAGAGCGCTTCGAGCGTGCGGTTGGGCAGCAGGCGGTAGGCCGGAACGCCGAGTTCCTTGGAACGGCGGGTGCGCCAGCGTCGCAGCTCGGCGGCGGCCCGCAGGCCAGCGGCATCGAGCGGCGGCGCTTCGGGCTCGCTCGGTGCGGAGCGTTCCATGGGACCGGCTGCGGAGCGTCGCGTCGGTTGTTCGCTGCGAGGCTCGTTCGCACGCGCGCTGCGACGCCTGCGCGGAGGAGTGTCGACGCGCTGTCCGCCGCTCACGGGCAAGGTCTCGTCGTCGAGCTCGAGGATGCAGCCAAGGTACGGTCGGCCTTCGTGCTCGAAGAAGTACTCGCGCGCGTCGAGGACGCGGCGTTCGCCGAGCGCGGCGGCGAGCGGCGCCTCGTCGAAGCCGCCGCGGTCGGGATGGAAGGGCAGTTGGATCCAGCGCAGGTGCATGGTCTCGTTTCTCCTTGCCGTCTCGTCGCGCGGCGCGCGCGCTGGTCGCGGGTCCTTCGGGGATTCCACTGGCCCTCGCTTGCGCGTCAGCGAAGCAGCGTGTCCCACGACCGCAGGTGGCGACGCCTCGGACAGCGGCTCACAGCTCGTTTTCTGGCTCTTCAGGCGCTCGGAGCGATCCTGCCCGACGGGCGCCCATCGCAGTGCCATGCTTGCGCGCGCAAGACGGGGTCGCCAACAGTGGTGGTCCTCGCCGCGCCGCTTTTCTTCGGCGGAGCTGGGGAGCAAGCGATCCCGCCCTGCGTCCGGGCGGGCTCGCTCGACGCCCAGTGGTCGCGCTCGCTGCTCCGTGCGCTCACGCCCGAGAGCCACAGAGCTCTCTCGCGACTGACTTCAGATCGCGACGGGAGCGGGCCGCCCGACGGGCGCGAGCTCGGGATCGGCGCTCCACACGACATTGTAGAGCGTGTCGCGCTCGACCGGGATGCGCCCTGCGTCGCGGATCCACTGCACGAGCTCCGCGCGCTTGACCACCTCGGGTGTTGTCGCGCCCGCGTCGTGGTAGATGTGCTCCTCGACCACCGTGCCGTCGACATCGTCCGCGCCGTAGGAGAGCGCGAGCTGCGCGATCGGGATGTCCATCAGGATCCAGTAGGCCTTGATGTGCGGGATGTTGTCGAGCAAGAGACGCCCGAGCGCGATCTCGCGCAGCTCGTCGACCGCCGTCGGACCCGGCACATCGGCCATCTCGCTGTTCTCTGGGTGGAACGAGAGCGGGATGTAGGTCTGAAAACCGCCGGTCTCGTCCTGCAGGCGCCGCAGGCGGTCGAGGTGGTCGACGCGTTCCTCGGGCGTCTCGATGTGACCGTGGAGCATGGTGCAGTTCGAGCGCAGGCCGGAGCGGTGCACCTTGCGCGCGATGGCGAGCCACTCGTCGCCGGAGATCTTGAGGTGGTAGGTCGCACGGCGGACGCGCTCGCTGAAGATTTCGGCGCCGCCGCCGGGAACGGAGCCCAAGCCCGCGGCCTTGAGCTCCTCGAGCACCGCTTCGAGCGGCTTCTTCGCCGTCTTCGCGATCTGGTCGAGCTCGACCATCGTGAAGGCCTTGATGTGGATCTCGGGTCGCACCGACTTCACGGCGCGCAGGATGTCGAGGTAGTACGAGTAGGGGATCTTGGGCCACACGCCCGCGACCATGTGCACTTCGGTGACGGGCTCGCCGAGCTGCGCGCGGATCTTGTCGGCGACCTGCTCGGGCGTCATCTGGTAGGCGCCGGCTTGCCCCGGCAGGCGCTGGAAGGCGCAGAAGCGGCACAGCTTGTTGCACAGGTTGGTGTAGTTGACATGCTGGTTGACATTGAAGTAGGCGAGATCGCCGTGCAGGCGCTCGCGCACATGGTTGGCGAGCGCGCCGACCGCGTGCAGGTGCGGGCTGCGGTAGAGCGCGATGCCGTCGTCGTGCGAGAGTCTCTCGCGCGCGAGCACCTTCTCCGCGATCATTCCGAGGCCGTGGGCGCGCGCGAGGCCGAGCAGGCGCTCTTCCCGCGCGGTCGCTGTGGCGACACTCACGCCTTCACCGCCTTGGCGAAGGCGCGCGGCCGGGATTCGGCGCCGGAGTCGGGCCCGCGCTGCAGCTGCGGGTGGCGCGGATCGACGACGCCGTACCACGAGTTGCGCTGCAGCGGCGTGAAGCCCGCGCGCGAGATCACATGCTCGAGCTTCTGGATCGGCGCCAAGTTGAAGCAACCGGCCGCGCTGACGACATTTTCCTCGAGCATCGTGCCGCCGAAGTCGTTGCAGCCGTAGGAGAGCGTCACCTGCGCCATCTTGAGGCCCGCGGTGACATAGCTCGTCTGGATGTTGTCGAAGTTGTCGAGGTAGATGCGCGCGAGCGCCTGCATGCGCAGGTACACACTCGGCGTCTTACGCTCGGGGTAGAGGTGCTCTTCGGGCACGCCGTCGGGCTGCATCAGCCAGCACGCGAAGGCCGTGAAGCCGCCGGTCTCGTCCTGCAGGTCGCGCAGGCGCGTCAGGTGCTCGATGCACTCCGCGGTCGTTTCGACATGGCCGAACATCATCGTCGCGGACGAGCGCAGTCCGGCCTCGTGCACGCGCCGGTGCACTTCGAGCCAGCGCTCGGTCGAGGTCTTCTTGGGCGCGATGATCGTGCGCACCCGCTCGACCAAGATCTCCGCGCCCGCGCCCGGCACGCTGCCCAAGCCCGCGGCGATCAGGTCGCGCAGGACATCCTCGACCGGTCGCTTGTCGAGCTTGGAGAGGTGGTCGAGCTCCGGCGCCGAGAGCGCGTGCAGGTTGATCTGCGGAAAGCGCGCGCGCAGGTCGGTGAAGAGCTCGCACCACCAGTCGCTCTTCAGGTAGGGGTGGTGCCCGCCCTGCATGAGCACCTGTCGCCCGCCGAGGTCGGCGAGTTCCTGCATGCGGCTCACGATCTCCTCGCGCGGCAGCACATAGGCGCCATCCGCTTTGGGGCGCCGGTAGAACGCGCAGAAGCCGCAGTCGGTGATGCAGACATTGGTCGGGTTGAGGTTGCGGTCGACGATGTATGTGACGTGCGGCTCGGGGTGCTTCGCGCGACGCACATGGTCGGCGAGCAGGCCCAAGGTGAGCATGTCCGCGCGTTCGTGCAGGTAGAGCGCCTCCTCGGGCGTGATGCGCCGGCCTGCGCGCACCTTGGCGCCGATGCGCTCGAGCTCGCGCGCGACCTCGCCGCTTCGAGCGCGCGAGGCGAGGGGGGCATTCCAGAGGGGGTGGGCGGTCGCGGAGGGCGCCGCAGGAGCCTGCTGCATGGTGCGCGAGTATAGGCCGATTCCGGCCCGATTCTCGCTCCAACGGCGTCTCGGCAACGGGTCGAGACGGCCGCTCTTGGAGTCCGCTCCCCGCGCTCCCTACACTCTTCGCCCCAAGCGACCCGATCCGGAGCGCCCATGTCGACCCCCGCACCGAGCCTGATGGACAAGATCGTCTCCCTGTGCAAGCGCAGGGGATTTGTGTTTCCCTCTTCCGAGATCTACGGGGGCATCGGCAACACCTACGACTACGGCCCGCTCGGCGTCGAGCTCAAGCGCCGCGTCAAGGACGCCTGGTGGACGCGCATGGTCACCCTGCGCGACGACATCGTCGGCCTCGACAGCGCCATCATCCAGAACCCCAAGACATGGGAGACATCGGGTCATGTCTCGAACTTCACCGACCCGATGGTCGACTGCAAGAAGTGCAAGGGGCGCTTCCGCGCGGACAAGCTCGACGACGCGCGCTGCCCGGAGAAGCCGTCCAAGAAGCCCGGCGAGTGCGGCGGCGAGCTCACCGAGGCGCGCGAGTTCAACCTGATGTTCAAGACCAATGTCGGCCCCGTCGAGGGCTCCGGCTCGGTCGCCTACCTGCGCCCCGAGACCGCGCAGGGCATCTTCCTCAACTTCAAGAATGTGCTCGAGAGCTCGCGCGTCAAGCCGCCGTTTGGCATCGCGCAGATCGGCAAGTCGTTCCGCAACGAGATCACGCCCGGCAACTTCGTGTTCCGCACGCGCGAGTTCGAGCAGGCCGAGATGGAGTTCTTCATCCCGCCCGAGCAGAACGACCAGTGGTACGCGTACTGGGTCAACGAGCGCTTCAGCTGGTATGTCGACTACGGCATCGATCCCTCCAAGCTGCGCAAGTACGAGCACCCGCAGGCCAAGCTCGCGCACTACTGCAAGGCCTGCACGGATGTCGAGTACGAGTACCCGTTCGGCTGGGGCGAGCTCGAGGGCATCGCCTGCCGCACGGACTTCGACCTGAAGAGCCACTCGGCCGCCTCGGGCAAGGACCTCGCGTACTTCGATCCGGAGTCGAAGGCGCGCTACACGCCCTGGGTGGTCGAGCCCGCCGCCGGCGTCGACCGCACGGCGCTCACCTTCCTGATCGACGCCTACGAGGAGCAGGTGCTGCCCGACGGCGATGTGCGCACGGTGCTGCACTTTCACCCCGAGATCGCGCCCATCACGGTCGCGGTGCTGCCGCTCGTCAAGAAGGAAGGCATGCCCGAGAAGGCCAGCGAGGTCGACCGCATGCTGCGGCAGGCGCGCTTCACGACCTTCTACGACGAGAGTGCGGCCATCGGGCGCCGCTACCGCCGTCAGGACGAGGTCGGCACGCCGTACTGCGTCACGATCGACGGCGAGACGCTCAAGAGCGACATCGTCACCGTGCGCCACCGCGACTCGATGGCGCAGGAGAGCGTCAAGGTCGCGGACCTCGAGGCCTACCTGCGCGCCGCCATGCGCAGCTGGAAGCGCCCGACGAAGTAGCGGCTGCGTCCGCTCTCCTTGCTCCGGCCGTGCAGTCTTTTCCGGTTGCGCGGCCGGTGGCGTTTAAGGGCTGAAGCGTCGGAGCCTTGGCCCTGAACTCCCGTCCTCACCCCCGGGGGGGCGCCTCACAATTGCGATTTCCTGTTCGGGCGGCACCGGACGCCGGACGAAGAACGGCGCGGAGACCATCGTGTGGCGCGCGGCTCGCTGGCGGCGCAGGGCGATGGGGGCATGGGGAACCGGAAACAGCGCAATCGGCGGGGCGGCTTCACGCTGCTCGAAGTGCTCGTGGGCGCAGTCGCACTCACGCTGGGCGCGGTCGGGATGGCGGGGGCGATGCTCGCGTCGCTGACTCTGCAGCGCTGCGAAGGCGACGCTGCGCTCGCGCGCGTCGCGTCGCGCCGCGTGCTCGAGGAGCTCAGCGCGTCGGACTTCACGGAGGCTTACGCGCTCTACAACCAGAGCACGCAGGACGACGCCGGGCTCTCGATCACGGCGCGCGGCAGCAACTTCGCCGTGGCGGGTCTGCGCGCGCGCTCTGGGGACGCCGACGGTCAGTGCGGCCGCGTGATGTTCCCGACCGTCGTGTCCGGCGGCGTCGAATGGCTGCGAGAGGACATCGTGGACCCCTCGCTCGGTATGCCACGCGATCTCAACGCCGACGGCGTGATCGACGGACTGAACCGCGCGCTGGACTACGAGATCTTGCCAGTCCGCGTGCGTGTCGAGTGGCGCGGAGCACGCGGTGACGAGACCTTTGATCTGGAGACGATCCTGTGCCGTCGCCGTTGAACGCACATCGCGCGCGGCGCGGAGTGACCTTGCTGGAGGTCGTGATCGCGACCGGTTGTCTCGTGTTGCTGCTCGGCGCGATCGGTACCGTCGCGCAGCGCGGTCGCGCCGCAGCGGAAGCCGGCGTGAGCGCGTCGGCGCTCTCCGGGAAAGCCCAGCGGCTCGTCGACGGCATCGCGAGCGAGCTCATGAACGCAAGCTCGGCGAGCCTGCCGCTCTCACCAGCCGCAGGGCGTGCCGCGGGGCAAGTGGACTATCGCACGGTCGAGGGCTTCGATGTCGTGCAGGGCGAGATCGACGAAGGTCCGCTGCGGCGCATCGGCCGCATTCCGAGTCCCGAGGATCCCAACGACGGGCTCGACAACGACGGCGATGGCTTGGTGGACGAAGGCAATGTGGTGCTCGTGCTCGACACTGCGGCCACTCCTGCGTGCGAGCTCGTGCTCGCGAGCGGCGTGACGGAGGTGCTCGAAGGCGAGATCGCGGGAAACAATGTCGATGACAACGGCAACGGCCTCGTCGACGAAGGCGGGCTCAGTCTGCAGTGGCAGAACGGCGGAACCAGCGTGGTGATCCGTGCAACTTTGGGCGCGCGTGGGCCGGGCGGCGATGTGCTGCTGCGGACGGTCGTGACGACGGTGCACCTGAGGAACTGAGAGGGGAGACGGACATGATGACGCGAGGATGGACATGTGCGACGCAGCAGCGGCGCGGCTCGGCGTTGCTCGTTGCGTTGATCGCGGTGATGGTGCTCGCGGCGCTCGCTGCTGGACTTTCCAGCTACAGCGGTTCGGTGAAACGAGAGAACGAGGGCGACGAGCACGCGGCGCGCGCGCTGTATGTGGCGGAAGCTGGGCTCTCGCTGGCGATCGGCTCCGTTCGCGGCGGTGCCATCGACGAGCAGACCGACGAGCTCGAGGTGGGGAGCGACGAGGAACCGCTGCCTTTTTCCGGCGGTGGTTACTGGTACCGCATTCGAAACAGTCACGACGGAACGGTCACGGTGACATCGATGGCCGAGGTTGGCGGCGTGCGACAGGCGACGGAAGCCGTGCTCGAGTCGAGCGATGACGACATCTACGACAGCGCGCTGTTCGCCGGCAACATCTCGGGTGATCCGCTGTACGACATGAAGTTCGGAGGCACGGGCGTTCAGGCCGACCTGATCAATGGCAACATCTACAGCGGTCGCAATGTGCTCGTCACGGGCGGCGCACAGATCAACGGTCTGATCCGTGCGGCCGGTTCGATCAGTGGCGGCAGCGGAGACACGGGCAAGACATTGCCGATTCCCGATATCGCGGGGATGAACTACGCGACCACGGCGCACTACAACGTGAACGCGCTCTTCGCGTCGGCGACCTACAAGACGCACACGGCGCTCGGCGGCCGCGCGTGGCAGGTGTCCGAGTCCAGTCCAGCCCACATCTTCCGCAAGAATCCGAGCGATCGGACTTCGGCCACTTCCTCGACCTCCAAGGACGACTACTTCCTCGAGGATCCCTACGAAGCGGTCAGCGGCAGCTCGACCGTCGCGCCGGCCAACGGGACTCGAATCACGCTCGCCGGACACGACAACAACCCGGGATCCAACGCGAGCAACAAGGTCTACTACATCGACGGCAACCTCTGGATCCACAACAACAACATCTACTCCTTCACGCTGTTCAACAGTGGCTCGGATCCCGTGCGAGCGACATTCGTCGTGCGCGGCAACATCTACATCTCCGACAACATCCTCTACCAGAACGCCACGACGGGGGCGCTCGCGATGATCGCGATGAAAGACCCCGCCGTTGCCAGCTCGGGCAACATCTACTTCGGCGATCCGAGCTTCGGCACGCTCGAGCGCATGGACTCGTTCATGTACGCCGAGAACAACTTCCACGACAACAACCTCTCGGCCACGGGCTCGGCCAAGGTCACCGTCAACGGCAACATGACGGCCGGCAATCAAGTGTGCATCAACCGCGACTACGGAAGCCAGCACTCCAAGCTGACGGTCAACTTCGACGGTCGCATCGCGAGCGGCGCGATCACGCTGCCGGGGCTGCCCACTTCGGCACCGGGCGAAGTGGACTGGAATGTCGTCTCGTGGCGCACGGTGGCCGCTCAATGAGCGCCCGGCGGCTGGAACTCGCGTGGGGAGCGCTGGTCGGGTCGAGTGCCCTTGTGGCGCTCGCGGTGATGGACATCCCTCGGCGACGCGCGGCGGAGCCCGCTCGAGAGGTGAGCGTTCCCGTCATCGAGCCCGCGGATGCGTCGCCTCTCTCGGAGGCAGACGAACAGCATGATGCTCACGAGCTCGATTGGCTCGAGCCCGTCGCGCAGGACGAGCGACCGGTGGTCCGAGTCGAGCCCGAGCGCGTGCGCCCGGCGGCGGTGACCGGCGTTTTGGACGCGCGGCTGGCATTGCGCGGCGTGCTCGAGGGCGCTCGCGGGCTGGGGCCGGTGTCGCTGGCGAACGCTGCCGTGAGTCTTGGTCCCGACATCGTGCCGGAGCTGCTCGCAGGCATCCTCGGACGCGGCGAGTGGCCGGAAGGCGAGACGGCCGCGACGGGGGACATCCGGGTCGCGGCGTTGCGCGATGCGTGGGTGCGGTATGAGCCCCAGCTGCGCGCCGCGGCGCTGCTCGCGTGCGCCGCGCCCCACCGCGACGAGCGGCGCGTGCTGGTCGAGCTCGCCGGCGAGCTCGGTGGGGAAGTGGCCTTGCCGACGGTGCTGCGCATCGCGCGCGGCTTCGAGCCGCTCGATCTCGCCCGCGACTTCGTCGCCGAGCCTGTCGAACGCGCGCTCGCGCTCGCGCTGCGCTCCTCGAAAGCGAGCGAGCGTCAGCTCGAGTCGTCGTTCGATGCTCTCTCGCCCGAACTCGCCTCCGCGCTCGTGCGCGGCTGGGCGCACTCGGGCGATCTGCGCGGGCCGGCCCTCGCGGCGCGCGCACTGGGCCGTGTCACGGCGCTCGATCTCAAGATCCTCTCGGCACTGGCCCAGCCGGCCTGTCCGGCTCGGGCGGCGCTCGGGGAGCGCTCGCTCGCCGGCCTGCGTCGTTCGCTGGCGAGTCCCGATCCCGAAAAGCGCCGCTGCGCCGCCGCGGCGCTCCGCAACGCAGGCGACACGCGCTCGATCGACGCTTTGGCGCTGGCTCTCGACGATGTGGACGCTCTCGTGCGGGCGACGGCTCGGGACGCGCTACGCGCGATCGCGGGGCGCGACCTCGGCGGGGACAGCGCGGCGTGGAAGGGGTGGCTTCTCGAGCGCAGCGACTGGCTCGAGGCAGCGAGGCCGCTGCTCTTGGAACGCGCCGCCGCGGCGGACTGCGGCGCTGCCATGGAGGCCTTGGCGGAGCTACTTGCGCGGGGAGACGCGCGCGACGAGCTCGTTCACGGACTGGCGGAGCTCCACGGCGCGAGCGCCTGCGACACGGTGCAAGCGCGCGCGCGCTCCGCACTCGAGGAGATCGGCTCGGCCCGCTCGCTCGCTCTCGCCCGGCAGGCGGACGGCTAGGGGACGAGGCGCAAGCTCAGCGCGATGCCTTGCGGAGCCGAAGCGAGGCTCGTCGACTGGACGGCCTGCGGCATGCCGGTTGTGCGATCGATCACGAGCCGGGACAGCGTGCTCGAACCTTCGCTGGCGACATAGAGCTGGGATCCGGCGGGATGCACGACGGCCGCGATGGGCTGTGCGCCGGCGCTGACCTCGCCGACGCTCGTGAGGAAGCCAAAGGAGAGTCCATTGGGCTCGACGCGGAACACGCTCACATCGCCCCCGCCGACCGTGTCGCGGTTGCAGGCATACAAGAAGCGGCCGATCGGGTCGCTGGCGATCGCAACCGTGTTCGTGCCCGAGAGGCGCGAGTTGATCAGCGTCAGGGCGCCGTCCGTCGGGTCGCCGGGCAGGGCGGTGATCCCGTACAGCGCGACCCGGCCCTTCGAAGCCGCGCTCGCCAACAAATAGCGACCGTTCGGAGTGACCGCGATCGCGGTCGGCTCGCCGTCGAGGGGCTCGGTCGGCTGGGCCTGCGAGAGCGCGCCCGTCGCGAGGTCGATCGCGACCGTGAAGATCTCGCTGGTCTGGGGGTTCGCCACATAGGCGAAGCGACCGCTGGGATCGACCGCGATCGAGCGCGAGCCGCTGCTGACGGGCAGTGCGGAGACATGCACGAGCACTCCTGTGTTCTCGTCGAAGTCGAGCGTGCGGATCTCACCCCCAGTGCGATGCAGCACGAGCAGGCGGCGACCCGAGGGCTCGAACGCCAGTGCGATCGGCTCCGTTCCGACCGCGTGGAGTGACTCCGGCGCCGTCGGCAGGCCCGACACGGGATCGATCTGCAGCACGGAGACCTGGTTGTCGTTCGCACGCGCTGAGACGAGCCAGCGAGCAGACGGATGCAGGGCTACCGACTGCGGTTGGTCCGTCGCAGGCGCGGGCGCCGAGAGCGGTTCGAGTGCTCCGTCCGCAGAGGCGATGCGGAACACGGTCGGCGCCGAGGCTTGGGCCGTCTGAACATAGGCGAAAGCGGCGCGCGGGCTTGCGGGAGCATCGCCCGCGATCGATGCGATGCTCAACGGAGACGCGCGCGTGCGCAGCGAGTCCCCGCGCAGGATGACACCGGTGGCCGGATCCACGCCGAAGATCTCGAGCTCCGAGCCTCCACCGTTGGTGACATAGAGGTACTCGCCCGTGAAGTCGAAGCTGAGCGACTCGGGGCGGTCGCCTGCGGGGGTCGCGGCGATCTGCGAGAGAGCTCCGGTTTGCGGATCGATGGCGAAGGTGCGCAGCGTGTCGTCGCTCGCGATGGTCGCATACAGGAAACGCCCCGAGGGCGAGATCGCGACTCGCGACGGCTGTGGCGCGGTGATCTCGTTCTCGACGAGGGACAGCGCGCCGGTCTGCGCGTCGATCGCGTACGCCTGCAGGCGGCTGTTGGTGCGGCAGTTCGTGTAGAGAAAGCGTCCGTCGCGCGAGCGCGCGAGCCAGAACGGCGCAAAGATCGAGACTTGCGGCAAGCCGGCGGCGGTGGGCAGACCCGTCGTCGGATCGATCGCGAGCGTCTGGATCGACTTCGCGCTGACGTTGGAGAGCCACAAAAAGCGCCCGTCGGCCGAAAGCTCCGCGTCCCACGCTCCGTCGACCGGGTTCAGGCCGTCATCGAGTGTGAGGCTGCCGAGGGACGAGAGCGAACCGTCGCCGCCGACCGTGAAGGTCTCGATGTGCACGCTGGTTTGCGCGATCACATACAGGCGCTGGCCATCCGGGGACAGCAAGAGCTCGTTGGGGTCCTCGCCCCCGCAGGCGAGTGCTCCGCGCTCCAAAATGCGACCCGAGGCCGCATCGACATCGAAGCTGCGGATCGTGCTCGAGTCGCGCTGCACGAGGTACAGGTAGCGGCCCGAAGGGTGAGCGACGAGCCCGCGCGCACCCGCTTCGACCGAGGTGGGAACCGTGAGTCCGGTCGGAGCGAGCAGGCCGGTGCCTGGATCGAGTCGAAACACGCTGAGCGTGCTGTCGGCCGAGTTCGCCACGACGACGAGCTGCAGCGGAGCGACCACGCCGAGCTCGACACTCGTCTCGCTGAAGCCCGCGGAGTTCGAGGCGCGCACGACATATGTCGCCGGCTCGGCGAGCACGGTCGGCAGGCCGCTGATGGATCCGTCGTTCGCGTCGAGCACCAGCCCGGCGGGCAGGGTCGGCGTCACGCTCCAGTCCGAAACCGCGCCACCGCGCACGGATGCCACCAGCGGAACGAAGTCTTCACCCTTGGTGGCGAGCTCGAAAGTCGAGGCATAGCCGAGTCCCTCGGGTGCGGCCGGCGCCGAGGATCCGCCGCCTTTGCCGCAGCTCGACAAGGCGAGCGCGGCCAGCAGGACGGCGGGCAGCGGCGATCGGGGAATCAGGTTCATGGGACGCGGCGGAGGTCAGAACGGGAGCAGGACAAGGAACATGCGCAGCACGGCGAGGGGGCCGGTTCGAAGCACGCCGAAGGAGTGTAGTTCAAGAACGCCCAGGAAGGGAGCCGGGAGGCCCTGCGGACCGAATTGCGCCTCATTGATACCGCTGGCGTGGGCCTGGAGAGCCTCCCGCGGGGCTCTCCATTCCGACTCACCCGCGCTGAAGGCGCCCGAGCAGCGAACCGGCGAGCTCGCGGGCCCTGATCACGCACTGGTCCGAGTTGTCGTACTCGAAGCGCCCGAAGCGCCCGAGCGGCACGAGGTCGACCTGCGCCATCCAGTCGAAGATCACCTCGCGACGCGCGTGGTAGGCCGCGTCGAACACGATGTAGGCGTGGCGGGTCGATGTGCGATCGGTGAACAGCACCTCGTCGCGGCGCAGGATGCCGGAGCGCTCGAGGCCTTCGAGCACCTCGCGCTCGAGCTCCGGCCCTGGATAGGGCGCCCCGCCGGGGTGCGTCACTTCGCACAGGAGCGAACTCTTGCCAGCCGGCGCCATGCCCGGCGCGTAGTTGGACATGTAGGTCACGCGGTTGGTCGGCCCCTGCTCGTGGTGCGGCAGGTAGATCCACGAGAGCTTTGGATGCTCTGCGCGCGCGAGCGCGACGAGCAGGCAGGTGATCGAGTTGTACTCGAGCGTGCGCATCGCGTCGGCCGCTGCGTGCGGGACATCGCGCACGAGCTGCGGCAGGTCGGTGAGCGCGAGCGTGCTCACGAGCGCGTCAAACTCCTCG
>VGYZ01000034.1 GCA_016872795.1 Planctomycetota bacterium | reverse complement strand
CCTGATCCGCCCCGAAACTTCGGCTGCTGGTGCTTACCTCCATCGCACCACGTTTCCACGGGCCCACGGGTGCCGCTTCGCGCGGCGTCCGTGGTGTTCCGTCGAGCGCTCGCGCCGCAAGTCCTTGACTGCGTATCCTGCACAGGGGGGGGCGCCGCTGCGCTCCCACGCTGCGGACCGCGCCGTCGCCCCGCGCCCAAGCGGCACCCTCTCTTCGATCGCTGACGGACCCCGCCCGGGGAGTTGTCAGCCTATGCGTCGTCCCCTCGAGTCCCTCGCTCCCGCACGCCCCCTCGCGCGGCTTCATCCGACGCCCATTTGCGTGAAACGACCATGACCCTCTCCAAGAACGCCCCGAAGAGCTTCGCGCGCTACCCCAAGATCATCGAGATCCCCAGTCTGGTGGAGATCCAGACCGCGGCCTACGAGGACTTCCTGCAGCTCGACCTGCCGCAAGGCTCGCGCGCGCAAAAGGGCCTCGAGTCGCTGCTCAAGGAGGTCTTCCCGATCTACAGCTACGACAAGACGATGTGCCTCGAGTACATCGGCTACGAGCTCGGGAAGCCGCGCTACACGATCGACGAGTGCCGCCAGCTGCGGCTCACCTTCGGCTACCCCTTCAAGGTGCGCTTGCGCCTGATCAAGCCCGAGTCGATCGAGGAAGAGGTGTATCTGGGCGAGATCCCCGTGATGATCGGGGGCGGCGAGTTCATCATCAACGGCTCCGAGCGCGTGATCGTGAGCCAGTTGCACCGCTCGCCGGGCGTCGACTTCTCGGTCGACTCGACCAGCGCGGAGAAGAAGCTCCACAACTGCTGGATCATTCCCGAGCGCGGCAGCTGGATCGAGCTGAATGTCACCAAGAAGGAGCTGCTGCAGGTGCGCATCGACCAGTCGGGCAAGTTCCCGGCGACGACGCTGCTGCGCGCCCTCGACCCCAAGCTCTCGAGCGATCAGGACATCCTGCGCACATTCTACGAGACCAAGATCGTCAAGAAGACCAAGTCCCAGACGCAGGCGGCCTTCGCCAAGTCGATCACCGACAAGATCGCGGTGGGGGACATCGTGGTCATGAAGACCGGCGAAGTACTCGTCGGTTCGGGCCTGCCGATCCCTGAGACGGCGGCTCTGGAAATCGCGGCCAGCGATCTGGCCGAGGTCGAGGTGATCGAGCCCCAGGGCAACGACCTCGACATGCTGATCATCAGCACGATGAAGGACGACCCGACCAAGAGCCACGACGACGCGCTGCTCAAGATCTACCAGCGTCTGCGTCCGGGCAACCCGCCCCAGCTCGAGAAGGCGCGCGAGCTCTTCCACGAGAAGTTCTTCGATCCCCAGCGCTACCGCCTCGGCCGCGTCGGTCGCTTCCGCCTCAACCGCAAGTTCGACCAGACGATCGCGGAGGATGTCCAGATCCTCCAGCCCGAGGACATCGTCAACTCGATCAAGTACCTGCTCGCGCTGCGCGCGAGCAAGGGCATCCTCGACGACATCGACAACCTCGGCAACCGCCGGGTGCGCACGATCGCCGAGCTCGCGGGCGACGAGTTCCGCAAGGGTCTGCTCAAGCTGCGTCGCACGGCGCAGGAGCGCATGAACCTCGAGACGACCGAGACGGTCTCGCCGCGCAACCTGATCAACTCCAAGACCTTCTCGAGCGCGATCGACTACTTCTTCGGTCGCGGCGAGCTCAGTCAGGTCGTCGACCAGACCAACCCGCTGTCGCAGCTCACCCACGAGCGGCGCCTGTCGGCCCTCGGACCGGGCGGCCTCAACCGCAAGCGCGCCGGCTTCGACGTGCGCGACGTGCACCTCTCGCACTACGGTCGCCTGTGCCCGATCGAGACGCCGGAAGGCGCCAACATCGGCCTGATCAGCTCGCTGTCGATCTACTCGAAGATCGACAAGTACGGCTTCCTCGTCACGCCCTACCGGCGCGTGAGGAAGGGCAAGCTCACGCAGGAAGTCGTGTGGATGCGCGCCGACGAGGAGTACGGCCATGTGCTCGCGCCGGCGGACACCGCTCTCGACGACAAGATGCAGATCGTGGGCGAGCGCGTTCTCGCCCGCAAGGACGGCGAGAACATCGAGGCCGCTCCGGACGAAGTCAACTTCGTCGACGTCGCGCCGCAGCAGATCGTCGGCATCTCGGCCGCCCTGATCCCGTTCCTCGAGCACGACGACGCCAACCGCGCGCTGATGGGCTCGAACATGCAGCGCCAAGCCGTCCCGCTGCTCGTCAGCGAGCCGCCGCTGGTCGGCACCGGCCTCGAAGTCACCGTGGCGCGCAACTCGAACCTGCCCCTGTTCGCCGAAAAGGCGGGCACGGTCAAGTTCGTCGACAGCCAGCGCATCGTGGTCGACGAGGAGGAGTACCGCCTCACGAAGTACCGCGGCCTGAACGAGCGCACCGCGCAGAACCACAAGCCGCGCGTGGTCGAAGGTCAGACGGTCGAGAAGGGCACCTTGCTCGCCGACGGCGCGTCGACCAGTCAGGGCGAGCTCGCGCTCGGCAAGAACCTGCTCGTCGCCTTCATGACATGGGACGGCTTCAACTACGAGGACGCGATCCTCGTCAGCGAGCGTCTCGTCCGCGAGGACACCTTCACCTCGATCCACATCGAGGAGTACGACGTCGAGGTCCGCGAGACCAAGCTCGGCAAGGAAGAGTTCACGCGCGACATCCCCAATGTCGGCGAGAAGGCGCTCGCCAGCCTCGACGAGGCGGGCATCGTGCGCATCGGAACCTTCGTCGATGCCGGGGACATCCTCGTCGGCAAGGTCGCTCCGAAGTCGAAGAGCGAGCTGACGCCGGAAGAGAAGCTGCTGCACGCGATCTTCGGCAAGGCCGGGGTCGACGTGAAGAACGCCTCGCTGACGATGCCTCCGGGCACGCGCGGCGTGGTGATCGGCGCCCAGAAGTTCTCGCGTCGCGTGAACCTCACGGACACCGAGCGCACCAAGGCGCTGGCCCAGATCCGCGACGCCGAGAAGGACTTCCTCCGCGCGCTGCGCGACTACACGGCCGCCATGCTGCGCGACGTCAAGGTCGCGCTCGCCGCCGACGTGGTCGACGACCTGACCGGCAAGGCCGTGCAGTTCGACGACACCGCGACCTACGACGAGCTGCGCCGCGTGCGCCTGTTGTGCGTGGCCGCGGCCGAGGACTGCGGCGGGGAGGCCAGCCGTCGCAAGGCGCAGGCCGCGATCGCCGAGTTCCAGTCGAAGATCGAGGGTCGCGAGGCGGAGAAGAACAAGATCGTCAACCGTCTCTCGCGCGGTGACGAGCTGCCCACGGGCGTGCTCGAGATGGTCAAGGTCTACATCGCCACCAAGCGCAACCTCTCGGTCGGCGACAAGATGGCCGGACGCCACGGCAACAAGGGCGTCATCAGCAAGGTGATGCGCCTCGAGGACATGCCGTACCTCGAGGACGGCACGCCGGTCGACATCGTGCTCAACCCGCTCGGCGTGCCGAGCCGCATGAATGTCGGTCAAATTCTCGAGACGCACCTCGGCCTCGCCGCGCTCAAGCTCGGCGCGCGCTTCAGCTCGCCGCCGTTCGACGGCGCCAGCGAGCAGGAGATCGAGGAGCAGCTCGAGAAGGCGGGCCTGCCGAAGACCGGCAAGTTCACGCTGTTCGACGGCCGCACCGGTCAGCCCTTCGAGCAGACCGTCACGGTCGGCGTGATGTACATGCTCAAGCTGCACCACCTCGTCGACGAGAAGGTGCACGCTCGTGCCACGGGTCCCTACAGCCTGATCACCCAGCAGCCCCTCGGCGGCAAGGCGCGCTTCGGCGGCCAGCGCTTCGGCGAGATGGAAGTGTGGGCGCTCGAGGCCTACGGCGCCGCTCACATCCTGCAGGAGCAGCTGACGGTCAAGTCGGACGACGTCGAAGGCCGCACCAAGATCTACGAGTCGATGGTGAAGGGCCTCAACATCCTCGAGCCCGGCACGCCCGTGTCGTTCGAGGTGCTGTGCAACGAGATCAAGGGCCTCGGGCTCAACATCCAGCTCCACAAAAAGGCGACCCTCTAGGGGCGAAGGAAGGTCGAACCATGGTCGAAACGATCACCCATCGCATCAACGACTACGGCAGCGTCACGATCAATCTGGCGTCGCCGGAGGACATCCGTTCGTGGTCCTACGGCGAGGTCAAGAAGCCGGAGACGATCAACTACCGCACCTACCGTCCCGAGCGCGACGGCCTGTTCTGCGAGCGCATCTTCGGGCCTGAGAAGGACTGGGAGTGCTTCTGCGGCAAGTACAAGGGCATCAAGCACAAGGGCATCGTCTGCGACAAGTGCGGCGTGATGATCACGCACAGCCGCGTGCGTCGCAAGCGCATGGGGCACATCAACCTCGCCGCCCCGACCGCGCACATCTGGTTCTTCAAGGCCATGCCGAGCCGGCTGGGCACGCTGCTTGGAATCCAGACCTCGCACCTCGAGCGCGTGGTGTACTTCCAGGACTACATCGTCATCGAGACCGGTGACACGCCGCTCTCGGACTTCCAGCTCTTGACCGAGGAGGAGTTCCGCCAGCACAAGGCGAAGTACGGCTCGGAATTCGACGCCGACATGGGCGCCGAAGCGGTCAAGAAGATCCTGCGCAAGCTCGACCTCAACAAGCTCTCGGGCGAGCTGCGCGAGGAGCTCCTGTCCACCCGCTCCAAGCAGCGGATGAAGGACATCATCAAGCGCCTGAAGACGGTCGAGATGCTGCGCGACAGCGCGCAGAACGCCGAGCACATGATTCTGGATGTGATCCCCGTGATCCCGCCGGACCTGCGCCCGCTCGTGCTGCTCGACTCGGGCAACTTCGCCACGAGCGACCTGAACGACCTCTACCGCCGCCTGATCAACCGCAACAACCGGTTGAAGAAGCTGCTCGACCTCAACGCCCCTGAGGTCATCATCCGCAACGAAAAGCGCATGCTGCAGCAGTCGGTCGATGCGCTGTTCGACAACGGCCGCTGCCGTCGTCCGGTGCTCGGTTCGTCGAACCGCCCGCTCAAGTCGCTCACCGACATGATCAAGGGCAAGCAGGGTCGCTTCCGCGAGAACCTGCTCGGCAAGCGCGTCGACTACTCGGCCCGCTCGGTGATCGTCGTCGGTCCGGAGCTGCGCCTGCACCAGTGCGGTCTCCCGAAGAAGGTCGCCCTCGAGCTGTTCCAGCCGTTCATCATCCGGCGCCTGAAGGACATGGGCCTCGCCGACACGATCAAGTCGGCGAAGAAGATGCTCGAGCGCCGCGACGAGGAGGTCTGGGACATCCTCGAGGAGGTCATCCGCGACCACCCCGTGCTGCTCAACCGCGCGCCGACGCTGCACCGCATGGGCATTCAGGCCTTCGAGCCGGTGCTCATCGAAGGCAACGCCATCCGTCTGCACCCGCTCGTCTGCGGCGGCTTCAACGCCGACTTCGACGGCGACCAGATGGCCGTCCACCTGCCGCTGTCCTTCGAAGCGCAGATCGAGGCCTCGACCCTGATGCTGGCGACGAACAACGTGTTCTCGCCGGCCAACGGCGCGCCGATCATCTCGCCCTCTCAGGACATGGTGCTCGGCATCTACTACTTGATGAAGGCTCCGGCCGAGCTCGAGCGCAACCAGATCGGGCGCTTCGGGAGCTTGCACGAGCTGTTCCTCGCCTGGGGCCACGGCGCCACGCGCACCCACAAGCCGGTCGCGGTGCGCATGGAGCCCGGCCGCCGCATCAAGCTCAGCCCCAAGGGGCCTGAGGTCGAGGTGGGGGACGACGGCCGCGTGCCGAGCGATCCCAAGCACCCGAAGTCGGAGCGCGTGCTCCCGATCACCACCATCGGCCGCGCGATCTTCAACGACATCCTTCCCCCGGGGATGCCGTTCTACAACTTCGAGCTCGACAAGAAGGCCATTCAGGCGCTGATCAGCGACTGCCACCGGCTGCTCGGCCGCGACGCGACGCTGCGCCTGCTCGATGACCTCAAGGACTTGGGCTTCAAGGCCAGCACGCGCGCGGGTCTGTCGTTCGGCAAGGACGACATCCGCGTGCCGCAGACCAAGCAGCGCGTGCTCAACGACACCCAGAAGGAGATCGACAAGGTCGAGAAGTCCTTCCAGAAGGGCGTCATCACCGAGGGCGAGCGCTACCTCAAGATCATCGACCTGTGGACACACGCCCGCGAGAAGGTCGGTGAGGACCTGATGCAGGTGCTGCGCGAGGACCACCGCTCGGACCAGATCTATGTCAACCCGATCTACTGCATGGTCTCGTCGGGCGCGCGTGGCTCGATCGACCAGGTTCGCCAGCTCGGCGGCATGCGCGGCCTGATGGCCAAGCCCTCGGGCAAGATCATCGAGACGCCGATCAAAGCCAACTTCCGCGAAGGCCTGAAGGTGCTCGAGTACTTCAGCTCGACCCACGGCGCGCGCAAGGGTCTGGCCGACACGGCGCTCAAGACGGCCGACGCCGGCTACCTGACGCGCAAGCTGACCGACGTGGCGCAGAATGTGGTCATCACCACGGAAGACTGCGGCACGGCTCAGGGCGTGACCAAGGGCGTCGTCTTCAAGGGCGAGAAGGTCGTCGTGACCCTCGCGCAAGCGATCCGCGGCCGCGTCTCGCGCTCGACCATCATGGACATCGTCAACGACGAGGTCGTGGTGCGCGAGGACGAGGTCATCACCGAGGATGCGGCGCTGCGCATCGAGGCGCTGGGCTACGAGAAGGTCGGCGTGCGTTCGCCGCTGACCTGCGAGTCGGGCTTCGGCGTGTGTTCCAAGTGCTACGGCATGGACCTCTCGCGCGGCGCCCTCGCCGAGCGCGGTCTCGCCATCGGCATCATCGCCGCCCAGTCGATCGGCGAGCCCGGCACGCAGCTCACCATGCGCACATTCCACATCGGTGGCACGGCGAGCCGCGCGATCGAGTCGTCGGAGAACAAGGCCAAGCGCCCGGGCAAGATCGCCTTCTCCAACCTGAAGGTCGTCAAGAACTCGGTCGGCGCCTCGGTGGCGCTCAACCGCAACGGCGAGATGCGTCTGCTCGACGGTCGCGGTCGCGAAGTCGACCGCTTCGCCGTGCCGACGGGCTCGACGGTGTTCGTCACCGAAGGCCAGGAAGTCAAGCCCGGCGACTCGCTCTGCAAGTGGGACCCGCACCATGTTCCGATCCTGTCGGAGTTCAAGGGCAAGGTGCGCTACGAGGACCTGATCGACGGCAAGACGCTGCGCATCGAGCGCGACGCGCGCCGCGGCACGGTCCGCAAGCAGGTCATCGAGCACAAGGGCGACCTGCACCCGCAGATCGTGCTCGAGGACGCGAGCGGCAACCCGCTGGCGCTCTACCCGATCCCCGAGCGCGCCTACCTCGAAGTCGAGGAGGGTGCGACGGTGGGCTCGGGCGAGTTGCTCGCCAAGACGGCCCGCGACATCCAGGGTACGCAGGACATCACCGGCGGTCTGCCGCGCGTGACCGAGCTCTTCGAATCCCGGCGCCCGAAGGACCCCGCGGTGATCTCCGAGATCGACGGCGTGGTGGAGCTCGGCGACAAGAAGCGCGGCAAGCGCACGATCCTCGTCAAGGCGCTCGGGGCCAAGAACGAGGTCATCGAGGAGCGCGAGCACTCGGTGCCGCAGACCAAGCACCTGCGCGTCCACAAGGGCGACGAAGTGCGCGCCGGCGAGGCGTTGGTCGACGGCCCGCTCGACCCGCACGACATCCTCTCCATCAGCGGCGAGGAAGATGTGCAGGGCTACCTGCTGCGCGAGATCCAGAGCGTCTACCGCTCGCAGGGCGTGACGATCGACGACAAGCACATCGAGATCATCGTCAGCCAGATGATGCGCAAGGTGTCGGTCAAGGATTCGGGCGACAGCGACTTCCTGCCGGGCGCCGTGGTCGATCGCTTCCGCTTCCGCCGCGAGAACGAGAAGCTCCGCAAGGAGCGCAAGAAGCCGGCCACGGGCGAGACCCTGCTGCTCGGCATCACCAAGGCTTCGCTCTCGAGCGAGTCGTTCATCTCCGCCGCCAGCTTCCAAGAGACCACCAAGGTGCTCACGGAGGCCGCGATCGCGGGCAAGCGCGACAACCTCGTGGGCCTGAAGGAGAATGTGATCCTCGGCCACCTCGTTCCGACCGGCACGGGCTTCCGCGATCACAGCCGCACGCGCGTCAAGAAGAACATCGACTTCGGCGAGCTGGGCAGCGCCAGCCAGTTCGATGCGCGGCTCGGCGATTCCGACCTCGAGTCGCTCGTCTCCGGTCTCGATCCGCTCACCATGAACTCCGGCCCGCTGTTGGCGGCCGACGACTCGGTGGTGCGCGCCGCGGACGAACAGGACATCGCCGCGGCCGACGGTGAGGCCGAGGAGGAACACGGGCCCGACCCGCAGGCAGAGTCGAGCGACTCCGACGACGACGAGATCGAAGGCGACTTCGACGCCGCGGCCGAGGGTGCCGAAGAGGACTTATAGTCCGCGGAGGCCCTTCGAGACCCCACCTGAACCCCCTGCGGGGCTCCGTGGTGGCCCACGCGACGGCGAGCTCGAGGCTTGACCGCGAGCGTGGGCCCCGTAGAATGCTCGCCCCATTTCCCTGACAGTTTCCTATGCCGACGATCAATCAACTGGTTCGCAAGCCCCGCGTGGTCCAGAAGCGACGCACGAAGTCGCCCGTGCTGGATGCCTGCCCGCAAAAGCGCGGCGTGTGCCTGCAGGTCAAGACCATGACGCCGAAGAAGCCGAACTCGGCGCTGCGCAAGATCGCGCGCGTGCGGCTCTCCAACGGCAAGGAAGTGACCGTGTACATCCCCGGTGAGGGGCACAACCTGCAGGAGCACTCGGTCGTGCTGATCCGCGGCGGTCGCGTGCGCGACCTGCCCGGTGTGCGCTACCACATCGTGCGCGGCACGCTCGACGCCTCGGGCGTCGAAGGCCGTCACAAGAGCCGCTCGAAGTACGGCACCAAGCGCCCGAAGAAGTAGCGCGACTCACCGCCACCTCCGCACACGCAGACCCCTAGGAACACGCTGATGCCGCGCAACTACAAGTCCACCGAGGCCTTGCTCTCGCCCGATCCGAAGTTCGGGTCGATGCTCGCCACCAAGGTGATCAACAAGCTCATGCTCGCCGGCAAGAAGTCCACGGCGCAAGCCATCTTCTACGAGGCCCTCGACCTCGCGCACAAGAAGCTCCCGGATGTGCAGGATCAGGCCGAGATCTTCACGCGCGCGATCGACAACATCCGTCCGGCGGTCGAAGTGCGCTCCAAGCGCGTCGGCGGCGCCAACTACCAGGTCCCGCGCGAAGTGCGCCGCAACCGTCAGCAGTCGCTTGCGATCCGCTGGTTGGTCGACAACGCGCGCTCCAAGAAGGGCAAGCGCATGGCCGTGCGCCTCTCCGAGGAGCTCGTCGACGCCTTCAACGGCACCGGCGCCTCGGTGCAGTGGAAGGAACAGGTCCACAAGATGGCCGAGGCCAACAAGGCCTACAGCCACTACGCACACTAGTCGCGGCTGGTTCGTCCCTGCTCGGCCCCGCCCGGCTACCCGCCGATGCGGGGCCGAGCCCTTTCCGCCTCCCGCGTCGCGCGCATCCGCTCCCCGTGATCGACGTCCTCATCGTCCGAGACCCGCGCGAGTCCGTCGCCAAGTGCTCGCTGACGCCCCTGCGCGGGCTGAGGGGGATTCGTTTCGTGTCCTACGACCCCGGCCGGCGCGTCGAGGTGGGGGGACGCGTGCTGCTGCATCCCGAGGGCGACCCGATCCGCCCGACCGACCGAGGGGCACCGCTGCTGCTCTTGGACTGCGCGTGGCGCCGCCTGCCGACATTGCTCGGTGCTCTCGATGGTGCGTGCGTGCGCCGTCGCCTGCCGCCGCTCGAGACCGCCTATCCGCGGCGCAGCAAGACCTTCGCGGATCCAGCGCGCGGGCTGGCGTCGGTCGAGGCGCTCTATGCGGCGCTGGTGTTGCTGGGCGATCGGCGCCCCGAGCTCCTCGCGGGCTATCGCTGGGCGAGCGAGTTCCTGACGCTCAATCCGTCCATTGCCCCACGAGTCCCGTAGGGGAGAGGGGCTAGGATGCGCGGGCCATGTCGAACCTTGCGCGCATCCGCAATCTCGGCATCGTGGCGCACATCGACGCCGGCAAGACGACCGTGTCGGAGCGCCTGTTGTATGTCTCGGGAGTCGAGCCTCGCATCGGCGCGGTCGACGAGGGCACGGCCACGATGGACTTCCTGCCCGAGGAGCGCGAGCGCGGCATCACGATCGCGGCCGCGGCCACGACGCTGCCATGGCGCGACTGCGAGCTGCACCTGATCGACACGCCCGGCCATGTCGATTTCACCGTCGAAGTCGAGCGTTCCTTGCGCGTGCTCGACGGCGCCGTGCTGGTGGTCGATGCCGTGGCGGGGGTGCAAGCCCAGTCCGAGACCGTCTGGCGCCAGCTGCGTCGCCACCGCGTGCCTGCGCTCGCCTTCGTCAACAAGTGCGATCGCGCGGGTGCCGACTTCCTCTCGGCGCTCGCGAGCCTCGAGCGTCGGCTCGGGGTGAAGCCCCTACCGCTGCAGTTCCCGTTCTCCATCGACGGCCACTTCGCCGGGCATGTGGATCTGCTCCGGCTGCGCGCCTGCGACGGTTCGGGCGCGAGCCAGACGAGCGACGAGCTCTGGCGCGAGATTCCCATCCCCGCGCATGTGCGGGACGAAGTCGGCGTGCTGCGCTCGGAGCTGCTCGACGCGCTCGCTGACTTCGATGACGGAGTGCTCGCGTGCGTGCTCGAGGCGCGAGAGCCGCCGCTCGAATTGCTGCGCGCGGCGCTGCGGCGCGCGACGCTCGAGTCGAGCGCGCTTGTGGTGTTGTGCGGAGCAGCGCTGCACAACATCGGCGTCGAGGCGCTGCTCGACGCCATCGTCGACTACTTGCCGTCGCCGCTCGACATGCCGCCGACCTGCGGCTTCGATCCGCGCACGCGCGAGCGCGTCGAGCGTGCGAGCGATCCGCACGCGCCGCTCTTGGCGCTGGCCTTCAAGCAGCACTCCGAAGCGCACGGCGAGCTCCACTTCGTGCGGATTTACGCGGGAAAACTGCAGGCGGGCGCGCAGGTCTGGAATCCGCGCACGCGCACGCGAGAGCGCGTCGGGCGGCTCTTGCGCGTGCATGCCGATGCGCACACGACGCTCGACGAGGCGGGCCCCGGCGAGATCGTCGCGGTGACGGGGCTGCACCACACGAGCACGGGCGACACGCTGTGCGACGAAGCCGCGCCGCTGGTGCTCGAAGCGCTCGAAGTGCCGGAGCCGGTGATCGCCATGGTGCTCGAGCCACGCTCGACGCTCGACCGCGACAAGCTGCGCGCCGCGCTCGCGCGACTGGCGCGCGAGGACCCGACCTTCCACCAGCGCGAGGACGAAGCGAGCGGCCAGTGGCTGCTCGAGGGGATGGGGGAGTTGCATCTGGAGGTGGCGCTCCATCGTCTCCAGCGCGAGTGCGGCATCGAGGCCGCCATGGGGCGTCCGCGCGTGACATACCGCGAGTCGCCGCGCCCCGGAGCCCTGCCCGGGCGGGGCGCGGGTCGGATCGAGCGGCTGCACGGCGCTCACACGGTGTTTGGCGCCGTCGAGGTCGAGCTGGGGCCCTCGGAAGGGCCTGGGGAGGGGCCCGTGGTGGTGGAGTGGGCTCCCGAGGCCCCCATTCCGGCGGCCTTCCGGTCCGCCATCGGCGAGGCCCTGCTGGCGACCTCGCAGTCGGGGCCTCGGCTGGGGTACCCGATGGTCGGCGCCCGCGTGCGCGTCGTGGGGGGTGAGTCTCGCCCGGACGAGGACTCGGAGTCCGCCTTCGTGCAGGCCGCACTGCAGGCGCTGCGCGCCGCGGCGGAGGCGGCGGACATGGTGCTGCTCGAGCCCCGCATGGCCTTCGAGGTCGAGACTCCGGCCGAGTTTTCCAGCGGAATTCTCGCGGATTTGAACGCCAGGCACGCGGAGGTCGAGGGCGTGGAGTGCGCGGGCAAGCTGCGCGTCATCCGCGGCAAGGTGCCGCTCGCGCGCATGTTCGGCTACTCGACGGCCGTGCGCTCCCTGTCCCAGGGCCGAGCGAGCTTCTCGATGCTCCCGGCCGGATTCTGTGCGCTGACGCCGGCCGTGCGGTGCGAACGCGGCCTCGACCCCCCCCCCTAGGCCCCCGCGCGGCGGGGTTGGACGCGCGAGGAGTCTCCTCGTGTGGAGCGTTGACGGGCGGTCCGAGCGCTGCTAACTTGCCCCGCCCTCGAAATTGCCGGACCGATCCGGCGGCCTCGAGCGGACCCGGCAGGCCGGGCAACGCGACCCCCGAACCCCCTGCCGGAACCACAGCAGACCCAAGCCATGATGAAGGACAAGATCCAGATCCGGATGGAAGCGTACGACCACGAGGCGCTCGATCAGTCGTGCCTCGAGATCGTCGACACCGCGAAGCGCACCGGCGCTCGCGTCGCTGGCCCCATCCCCCTGCCGACCGCGATCGAGCGCTACACCGTGCTGCGCTCGCCCTTCATCGACAAGAAGTCGCGCGAACAGTTCGAGATCCGGACGCACAAGCGCCTGATCTACATCTCCGAGCCCACCAGTCAGACGGTGGACGCACTCTCGAGCCTGAACATGCCTGCAGGAGTGGATATCCGCATCAAGGCCTGACGGCCGCGAGCGCGTTGCGCGTCCGTTCCGAGCGATGGCCCTGTGCGTCGCGAGCGAGGGGATACGGCAGCGCGTGGGAGTCGCACCGACCTGATGGTGGGTGCGCCCGACCTGCAAAGCATCAAGACCTGTAGCACGAACCCAAGACACAGCGGCGGGTGTTCCGCCGTGGTGTGGCGGGCTCGTCCGTTGTTTCGATCTCTCACCAACCCAACCTCTGGCTTCCAGCCAGATGCCGCGTGGCCGGGCGTTTTTGGAGTTCTCCGCCGTGGAGGGCTCCCCGGTCGAACCGGCGACCTTTTCTAGAAGGTTCCTCGCATCATGACGCTGATCCTGGGACGCAAGCGCGGGATGACGCAGTTCTTCCGCGACGACGGCACGCTTGTGGGCGTGACGGTCGTCGAGGCAGGACCCTGCGTCGTCGCCCAAGTCCGCACCAAGGACAAGGACGGCTACGACGCCGTCCAGCTCGGTTTCGAAGACAAGCCTGACCGGCTCGTCAAGAAGCCGCTGCTCGGCCATTTCAAGAAGGCCGGCACCTCGCCCAAGCGCTTCCTCCGGGAAGAGCGCTGCGCGGCCGCTGCCAAGCTCGTGGTGGGGGATGTCGTCAAGTGCGATGTCTTCAACGAAGGTGACATCGTCGATGTGATCGGCACGACCAAGGGTCGCGGCTTCGCCGGCACGATCAAGCGCCACGGCTTCAACCGCGGTCCGGAGACGCACGGCTCGATGAATGTGCGCGCCCCCGGTTCGATCGCCAGCCGCCGCATCGGCAAGCTGCCCAAGGGCAAGCGCATGGGTGGCCACTACGGCGTCGAACGCTGCACCACCAAGAACCTCAAGGTCGTGCGCGTCGACCTCGAGCGCAACCTGCTCTTCGTCGAAGGCTCGGTCCCCGGGCACAACGACGGCTTCGTGATGGTCCAGAGCGCCAAGACCGCTCGCAAGAGCGCCGCCAAGGCCTGAGACACGAGGACTGACCCATGCAACTCAAGGTCTACGGATCCAAGAGCCCGGCCTCGCGCGACTTCGACGCGAGCGCCTTCGGCGACAAGGTGTTCTACCGACTCCTCAAGGACTCGGTGGACATGTACAAGGCCAACCAGCGTCAGGGCACGGTCAAGACCAAGATCCGCTCCGAGATCGCGTTCTCGGGCAAGAAGCCCTGGAAGCAGAAGCACACCGGCCGCGCCCGCGCCGGCGACAAGAAGTCGCCGATCTGGCGCAAGGGTGGCACGACCTTCGGCCCGCGTCCGCGCGACTACAGCTACCACATGCCGGCCAAGCAGCGCCGCGTCGCGCTGCGCTCGGCCCTGTGCGGCAAGTTCGGCGACAACGAGGTCGCGCTGTTCGATGCCTCGAGCTTCGCCGCCCCGTCGGCCAAGTCCGCCCGCGCCGTGCTGGCCTCGGCCGGCTCGCCGCGCCGCGCGACGATCGTACTCGCGGCCGCGAACGAGAGCGTCTTCAAGTCGTTCCGCAACTTCCCCGGCGTCGAAGTGCGTCTGGCCGTGGACCTGTGCGCCCACGATGTGCTCAACGGCGGCCTGATCCTCGCGGAATCGCTCGCCCTCGAAGCCATCGCCCAGCGCGTCGGCAAGACCGGAGGTGCCGCGTGAACCAGCTCGAACGCTTCTACTCGATCATCCGAAAGCCCGTCCTCAGCGAGAAGGCGACCTACGACACCAGCGGTCGCAACTCCTACCACTTCCGCGTGCCCCTTGATGCCAACAAGATCGAGATCAAGCGCGCGGTCGAGCAACTCTTCAATGTCAAGGTCACCAAGGTGAACACCCTGACCAAGCGCGCGCGCCCCATGCGCCGCGGCTGGGTCTCCGGTGCCTCTCAGGCTTGGAAGCGTGCGATGGTCACGCTGGCCCAAGGCCAGACCATCGAGATCCTCTAGAGAGCAGGTACCCCAAGATGGCCATCAAGATCTACAAGCCGACCTCCGCGGGCCGCCGCCACGGCACCGTGCTGCGCTTCTCCGACGAGGTGACGCGCACGACGCCCGAAGAGAGCCTGCTGCGCCCGCTGCGCAAGACCGGCGGTCGCAACAACCACGGTCACCAGACCTCGCGCAACATTGGCGGCGGCAGCAAGCGCCAGTATCGCGTGGTGGATTTCAAGCGCCGCAAGGATGGCGTGCCGGCCAAGGTCATCTCGATCGAGTACGACCCCAACCGCTCGGCCAACCTCGCGCTGCTGCACTACGCGGACGGCGAAAAGGCCTACATCCTCGCGCCGGTCGGCCTGCAGGTCGGCGCGACGCTGATGAACGGCGTCAAGGCCGACCCGAATGTCGGCAATTGCCTGCCGCTCTCGCTCGTGCCCGTGGGTCTGGAGATCCACAACATCGAGCTGCAGGAAGGTCACGGTGGCCAGATGTGCCGCACGGCCGGCACCGCCGCCCAGCTGACCGCCAAGGAAGGCGAGTGGGCCATCCTGCTGATGCCGTCGGGTGAAGTGCGCCGCGTGCACCTGCGCTGCCGCGCGACCATCGGTCGCATCGGCAACCTCGACTGGCAGAACGTCTCGATCGGCAAGGCCGGTCGGCACCGTCACATGGGCCGTCGCCCGCATGTTCGCGGCACGACCATGAACCCCGTCGATCACCCGCTCGGCGGCGGCGAAGGCCGCACGAAGGGCGGTCGCCACCCGTGCAACTTCAAGGGTCTGAAGGCCAAGGGCCTGAAGACGCGCAAGAAGAACCACCCGACCGACCGCTTCATCGTCCGCAGCCGGCACAAGGTCTAGGAGCACTGATCCATGAGCCGCAGCCTGAAGAAGGGCCCGTTTGTCGATGCGAAGCTGCTGAAGAAAGTGGCCAAGCTGACGAAGTCGGGCAAGAAGGATCCGATCACCACTTGGTCGCGTTCGTCGACCGTGACGCCCGACTTTGTCGGTCTCACGTTCCTCGTGCACAACGGCCGCCACCACTTCAAGGTGTTCATCACCGAGGACATGGTCGGTCACAAGCTGGGCGAGTTCGCCGCGACTCGCGTGTTCAAGGGTCACACGAACAAGAAGGAAGCCGACAGCGCTCCGGTGGTCTGATCCATGGTCGAAACCAAGACATTCACTGCGAAGCACCGCTTCGCTCGCATCACCGCCCGCAAGGCCCGGCTCGTCGCCGACCTGATTCGTGGCCGGGGTGTCAACGAGGCGCTCGAAGTGCTGCAATTCCAGCACAAGCGCGCGGCGGAGTACTACGGCAAGCTCGTGCGTTCGGCCATGGCCAACGCCGGCAGCAACGACGAGGGCGTCAACATCAACGCGCTGATGGTCAAGGACTGCCGCGCCGATGACGGTCCGATGCTGCAGGGCCGCATGCGCTTCCGCCCGGGTCCCCAGGGCCGCGCCATGCCGTTCAAGAAAATGACCGCGCACCTCACGGTCGTGCTCAGCGAAGTCGAGGGCGGCAGCAAGAAGCGCCGCGCGTCCAAGAAGTCGAAGGAAGCGTGAGATGGGCCAGAAAGTTCACCCGACCGGTTTCCGCCTCAACAGTATCGAGCCCTGGCGTTCGCGCTGGTACGCGCGCAAGCAGGATTTCGGCAAGCTGCTGATTCAGGACGACATGATCCGCAAGGCGATCGCCAAGGATTTCAAGGGCGCCGGCATCCCGCGCGTCGAAATCGAGCGCACCGCTGACGCCGTCAATGTGATCGTTCACACCGCCCGCCCCGGCGTGCTCGTCGGTCGCAAGGGCGCTCGCGTGGATCAGCTCAAGGAAACGCTGCAGAAGGTCGCGGGTCAGACGGTTCACCTGACCGTGCGGGAAATCAAGCGCCCCGAGCTCGAGTCGACCCTCGTCGCCGAAGTGATCGCCGAAGCGCTCGAAAAGCGCATGGCGTTCCGCCGTGCGATGAAGAAGGCCATCCAGTCGACCATGCAGGCCGGAGCAAAGGGCTGCAAGGTCGAGCTCAACGGCCGCCTCGGCGGCGCCGAAATGGCTCGTCAGGCCAAGGACCGCGAGGGTCGTGTGCCCCTGTCGACGCTGCGTGCCAATGTCGACTACGGCACCGCGATCGCCAAGACCACCTACGGCATCATCGGTGTCAAGGTGTGGATCTACAAAGGCGACCTCGAGCCCGGCCAGAAGCTCGATTACCAGCAACAGTCGGGCGTCGCGCCCCGCGGTGAAGGCACCGGTCAGCGCTCGCCGCGTCGCGGTCGCATCTCGCGCGAGTCCCTCGCTCCCCAGCCCGGCGCCTAGGAGATCTCGAACCATGGCGATGCAACCCAACCGTACCAAGTTCCGCAAGGTCCACCGCGGACGCATCCGCGGCACCGCGACTGCGGGTCACCGCGTGTCGTTCGGTGATTTCGGCCTCCAGTCGCTCGACGCGGCGTGGATCAGCGGCCGCCAGATCGAGGCTGGCCGCGTGGCCTGCTCCCGCGCCATCGACGGCCAGGGCAAGATCTGGATCCGCGTCTTCCCGCACAAGCCGATCTCCGCGAAGCCCGCGGAAACCCGCATGGGTACCGGCAAGGGCGAGCCGGAGTTCTGGGCCGCGGTCATCAAGCCGGGCACCATCCTGTTCGAGCTCGGCGGCGTGACCGAGGACAAGGCCAAGCTGGCCTTCAAGCGCATCGCTCACAAGCTTCCCATCAAGGTGAAGATGGTGAAGCGCCTGCCCACCACCTGATCGCGCACGGCACCCACGCACCCCACGCGATTTGAACGGAGCACTGACGATGAAGATCGACGAGATCCGCGGCAAGACGGACAGCGAGCTCGGGTTCGAACTCAAGAACCTCGAGAAGGAGCTGTTCGGCCTGCGCTTCAAGAGCGCCACCGAAGCTTCGGCCAACCCCTCGCGCATCCGCGAGGCGCGCCGCAAGTTGGCCCGCATCAAGACCATCCTGCACGAGCGAGCGAGCAAGATCCGCGGACAGGAGCCGCGCTAGTCCCATGACCGAAGAACTCAAGCCGACCGCGGACCGCACGAGCCGTCGCACGATGGTGGGGACCGTCGTCTCCACCAAGATGGACAAGACCATCGTCGTGCAGATCGAGCGCATGTACCCGCACCCCAAGTACGGCAAGTACATCCGCGAGCGCAAGCGCTACCACGCCCACGCCGAGAACGGCGCGGCCAAGGTGGGGGACACGGTCGAGATCATGACCACCCGCCCCATGAGCAAGCTCAAGCGCTGGCGTCTCGTCAGCGTCGTTTCCGCGGCCATCGATCGCGGTGCCGAAGTCCAAGACATCGCCAAGATCTGAGGTTGACCCATGATCCAGATGCAGACTTTCCTGGACGTCGCTGACAACACCGGCGCCAAGCGTGTCCAGTGCATCAAGGTGCTCGGCGGAACGCACCGCCGCGTCGCTGGCCTCGGCGACATCGTCGTCGTGGCCGTCAAGAAGGCCCTCCCGAGCTCGGACGTCAAGGCCGGTTCGGTGGCCAAGGGCGTGATCGTTCGCACTCGCAAGGCGACCCGCCGCGATGACGGCACCTATGTGCGCTTCGACCGCAACGCGATCGTGCTGATCGACGCGGAGAACAACCCCAAAGGCACGCGCATCTTCGGCGCCGTCGCGCGCGAGCTGCGCGAGCGCAACTTCATGAAGATCATCTCGCTCGCTCAGGAGGTCGTCTGATGAGTCTGCATGTCAAGAAGGGCGACACCGTCAAGGTTCTGGCGGGCAACGACAAGGGCAAGCAGGGCGTCATCAAGCAAGCCCTGCCGCGCGATGGTCGTGTCATCGTCGAGGGCATCAACCTGCGCTGGAAGCACAAGAAGCCCACGCAGCAGAACCCCAAGGGTCAGCGCATTCAGGAAGAGTGCTCGATCCACGCCAGCAATGTCGCCCGCGTCGGCGGCGGCGCCGAGCCGGCGGGCAAGAAGTCCAGCGCGGGCAAGAAGTCCAGCGCGGCCCAGAAGTCCAGCGCGGGCAAGAAGTCCAGCGCGGCCCAGAAGTCCAGCGCGGGCAAGAAGTCCAGCGCGGCCCAGAAGTCCAAGAAGGCGGCCAAGTAGCGGCCCACCAGGAACTCTTATGGCACCCCGTCTCAAGGAAAAGTACGCCAACGAGGTCAAGGCGAAGCTGCGCGAGCGCTTTGGCATCACCAATGACCACGCTGCGCCCCGGCTCGTGAAGATCGTCGTCAACATGGGCATCGGCAAGGCCGTCGAGAACAAGGCTCGCGCCGAAGCTGCCGCCAAGGACATGGCGATGATCACGGGTCAGACCCCGACCATCCGCAAGTCGCGCGAGGCGATCAGTGCCTTCAAGCTGCGCGAGAACATGCCGATCGGCTGCGCGGTGACCCTGCGCGGCGAGCGCATGTGGGAATTCGCGGACCGTCTGATCTCGATCGTCCTTCCGCGCATCCGCGACTTCCGCGGCGTGAAGGATCGCCTCGACGGTCGCGGCAACTACACCCTCGGCCTGGCCGACCAGACCGTGTTCCCGGAGATCGAGCTCGACAAGATCGAGTTCGCCCAAGGAATGGACATCACCTTCGTGACGACGGCGGGCACCGACGAGCGTGGCTACCACCTGCTCAAGGAACTCGGCATGCCGTTCGTCCAGAAGGATGCTGGTGAAAAGAAGAAGAAGAAGTCCGCCGAGGAGAAGGTGAGCTGACCCATGGCCAAGACCTGTCTCGTCATCAAGAGCAAGCAGACGCCGAAGTTCTCGTCTCGGCGTTACAACCGCTGCGGCATCTGCGGTCGTCCGCGTGCCGTGTATCGCAAGTTCGGAATTTGCCGCATCTGCCTGCGCGAGAAGGCGCTCAAGGGCGAAATCCCGGGCATGCGCAAGGCGTCGTGGTAGGAGCCACAATCCGATGATGACCGATCCGATCGCAGACCTCCTCACCCGCGTGCGCAACGGCAATGCCGTCGGCGCAAGAACGGTGACCATGCCCGCCTCACGCATCAAGGTGGGCGTGGCGCAGATCCTCAAGGAAGAGGGTTTCGTCGACTCATACGAGGTGGAAGAGGGTTCGCCCTCGAGCACGCTCACGATTCGCCTCAAGTACGGCCCCGACGGCGAGAAGGTGATTCGCAAGCTCGAGCGCATCTCCAAGCCGGGCTGCCGCGTGTACAGCAACGCCAAGGACATCCCCTCGGTGCTGCGGGGCCTCGGCGTCTACATCCTCTCCACCAATCAGGGCATCGTGTCCGACCGGACCGCGCGCACGATCAATGCGGGCGGCGAGGTCCTCTGCAAGGTGTACTAGCCATGTCCCGCGTAGGAAAGCAGCCCGTGGTCATCCCCGCGGGCGTCGAGGTGAAGGTCGAGAGCGGCAAGGTGCGCGTGAAGGGCCCGAAGGGCTCGAACGAGTTCCCGGTGCGCTCGGACATCAAGGTCTCGACCGATGGCAAGCTGGTGACGGTCGAGCGCGTGGGCGAAGCGCGCGAGACCCGCGCCATGCACGGGACCATGCGCGCGCTCATCGCGAGCATGGTCGAGGGCGTCACCAAGGGCTTCCAGAAGGAGCTCGAGGTGGTGGGCGTCGGCTGGAACGCCGCCGTGGCGGGCCGCAAGGTCGTGCTCTCGGTCGGTTTCTGCCAGCCCGTCGAAATCGTGCTCCCCGAGGGAGTCAACGCCGCCTGCCCGACCAACACGCTCATCGTGCTCACCGGCTACGACAAGCAGAAGGTGGGCATGACCGCTTCCCGCATCCGCTCGTCCCGCAAGCCCGAGCCCTACAAGGGCAAGGGTGTGCGCTACAAGGGCGAGTATGTCCGTCTCAAGGCTGGCAAGAGCTTCGGTAGCTGATCATGAAGGCCACGATCCTCAAGCAAGGGCGCCGTCAGCGCCGCAAGTGGCGCATCCGCGCCAATATCCGCCGCACCGCGAGCCTCCCCCGGCTCTCGGTCAGCCGCTCCGTCAAGCACATCTCCGCTCAGGTGATCGACGACGCGAAGGGCAGCACTTTGTGCGCCGCCACTTCGACGGCGAAGGCCATGGCCGATGCGCTCAAGGGCAAGAACAAGTCCGATCGCGCGCGCGTGATCGGCGCCGAGATCGCCAAGCAGGCGCTCGCCGCCGGCATCACATCCGTCGTGTTCGACCGCGGCTCGGCCCGCTTCCACGGGCGCATCAAGGCTCTCGCGGACGCGGCTCGCGAAGCCGGTCTCAAGTTCTAGGCTCTCACTCGCACCCCGGCCCAGCACACAAGCACGAGTTCTCGAGGAAGCACATGGAAGGCATTCGTTATCTGGACATCCGCGAGGTCGAGCAGCTCTCGACGCTGTCGGAAGTGCTCGTCCGCATCAACCGCTGCGCGGTGGTCGTCAAGGGTGGTCGTCGCTTCTCCTTCGCGGCGCTGCAGGTGTGCGGCAATCGCGACGGCGTGGTGGGCTTGGGCTACGGCAAGGGACCGCAAGTCCCCGGCGCCCTCGACAAGGCTGCGCGCGACGGTCGCAAGCACCTGATCCGCATCCCCGTGACCGACGGCGGCACCATTCCGCACGAGGTCGAAGCCAACTTCGGTGCCTCGCGCGTGCGCCTGATCCCCGCCTCGCCGGGTACGGGCATCATCGCGGGCGCCTCGGTGCGCGCGGTGTGCGAGATGGCCGGCATCAAGAATGTCCTCACCAAGTCCTACGGTTCGACCAACCCGGTGAACTCGGTCAAGGCCACGCTCGCCGCGCTGGCCCAGCTGCGCACCCGCGAGACGATCCGCGACCTGCGCGGCGTCGAAGTCTGATCTCCAACACCTCACCCCTCGACGGAAGCCAGCGATGAACCTCAAGACGGTCCAGGACAAGGGCGTCAAGCACCTGCAGCGCAAGCGCGTCGGTCGCGGCATCGGCAGCGGCCTGGGCAAGACCTCCGCTCGCGGTCACAAGGGCTGGGGCGCTCGCTCGGGCACCTCGCGCCGCCCCGGCTACGAAGGCGGTCAGATGCCGATCTATCGCCGCGTGCCCAAGCGCGGCTTCACGAACGCGCGCTTCCGCGTCGACTACACCGTGGTCAACGTCGAGACGCTCAACGCCTTCGAAGACGGCGCGACGGTCAACTTCGAGGCCATCGTCTCTCGCGCCCTCGCGTCCAAGGATGCCCCGCTGCTCAAGATCCTCGGTTCGGGTGAGCTCAAGAAGCGCCTCACAGTCCACGCCGAGAAGTTCAGCGCGACCGCCAAGGAGAAGATCGAGAAGGCCGGCGGCACGGTCGTTGTCCTGGCGACCGTGGGCGAGAATTGCGCCTCGGAGGGGCAGGCCTAGTGGAGAACCAAGGCGGCGCACTCCAGCTGCTCAAGGTTCCCGAGACGAGGCAGCGAATCCTCGTCACGCTCGGGCTCCTGCTCGCGTACCGGTTCGGCTTCCAAGTGCCGATCCCGGGCATGTCCCCGTCGTTTCTCCGCGAGGCTGCCCAGAACGCGAACCAGAGCGTGTTCGGTCTGATGAACGCCTTCTCGGGCGGTGACATCGGCCGCACCTCGATCTTCTCGCTGGGCATCATGCCGTACATCTCGGCCTCGATCATCTTCTCGATGCTCACCAAAGTGAGCCCGAAGATCGAAGCGATCGCCAAGGAAGGCGCCTCGGGCCAAAAGCGCATCAACCAGTGGACGCGCCTGCTCGCGGTCCCGATCGCGCTCATTCAGGCCCTGTTCGTCTACACGGGCGTGTTCCTGCAGTCGCCCAACATGATCGACTCGAGCATCGGCTCGGGAGTCAGCCTCGCCCTCGTCGTGATGCTCTCGCTCACGGCCGGCGCGATGTTCTGCATGTGGGTCGGCGAGCTGATCACCGAGTACGGCATCGGCAACGGCGCCAGCCTGATCATCATGGCCGGCATCTGTGCGGACATCCCGCTCGCGCTGTCCCAGATGGCGGGCCAGGTCGACTTCTACGACACGATCGTCTACTTGGTCGGCCTGTGGATCGCGATCGTCATCGTGATCGTCTACATCACCAAGGGCACGCGCCGCATTCCGATCCAGTACGCTCGCCTGACCAAGGGCCAGCGCGTCTACGGCGGCCAGAAGCACTTTTTGCCGCTCAAGATCAACATGGCCGGCGTCATGCCGATCGTGTTCGCCTCGATCATCTTCGTGCTGCCCGGCGTGCTGTTCGCGGCGCTCGATCTCAACTGGCTCGAGTCGGTGTTCAACGACCCGCGCGGCTTCGTCCACATCGTGCTCCAGATCACCCTGATCTTCGCCTTCTGCTTCTTCTGGAACCGACTGATGTTCCAGCCCGACCAGATCGCCAAGGACCTGATGGAACGCGGCTCCTTCATTCCGGGCCTGCGTCCGGGCCAGAAGACAGCCGAGTTCCTCGATCACACGCTGACGCGCATCACCGTCGTCGGCGCCGCGTTCCTCGCGGTGCTGTCGGTGCTGCCGGGCTTCGTCACGGCCAGCACGCCGCTCTCGCCGGCCATGGCCTACTTCCTCGGCGGCACTTCCGTGCTGATCGTCGTGGGCGTCGCGATGGACATCGTCGACAAGCTCAACGCGCAGCTCGTGATGCGCAACTACGAAGGTTTCATGAAGGGCAGCGCCAACGCCGCTGGCTGGACGCGCAAGTAGGACCCATGCAGACCGTGCTCATCCTGCTCGGCCCTCCGGGGGCCGGAAAGGGAACCCAGGCCGCGCGCCTGGCGGGGGCACTGTCGTCGCCGCATGTCTCGACCGGAGATCTGTTCCGCGAGAATCTCGGTCGGGGTACCGAGCTCGGTCAGAAGGCCAGGCAGTTCATGGAGTCTGGCCGACTCGTCCCCGACGCCCTGGTGATCGACATGCTGTTCGATCGCGTCGCCAAGTCGGACTGCAAGGCCGGCTACCTGCTCGACGGATTCCCGCGCACGGTGGCGCAGGCAGAGGCCCTCGACGCGCGCCTCTCTGGTGCCACGGTCCGCGCGCTGAACCTGTCCGTGGCCGACGCTGCGCTGATCGAACGTCTCACCGGGCGCTGGACCTGCAAGGGCTGTGCCCACATCCACCACGAGCGCTTCTCGCCGCCGGCCAAGGCCGGAGTGTGTGACAAGTGCGGTGGCTCGCTCTACCAGCGCGCCGACGACTCCCGCGAGGTGGTCGAGAAGCGCCTGTCGGTCTACCGCGAACAGACGCGGCCCGTCGAAGCTCACTATCGCGCCCGCGGAGTCCTCGCGGACCTCGATGGCAGCCGCACGCCCGATCAGGTTTTCTCGGCCATGCTCACCGCTGCCCAGGGAGGGAAGAGCTGATGGCCAAGGAAGAACCGATCACGGTGGAGGCCATCGTCACCGAGGCGCTGCCGAACGCCCGCTTCCGCGCCAAACTGGCGTCTGGGCACGAGATCCTCGCACACGTCAGCGGCAAGATGCGCATGCACTACATCCGCATCCTGCCCGGCGACAAAATCACGGTCGAGATGTCCCCCTACGACCTGACCAAGGGCCGCATCATCTATCGCGGCGATCGAAAGCAACGGAGTCCCCAGGAATGAAAGTGCGTTCCAGCGTTCGGCGCATGTGCGTCAACTGCAAGATCGTTCGCCGCCGCGGCGTCGTCTTTGTCATCTGCAAGGAGCCGACGCACAAGCAGCGTCAGGGCAAGTAAGGAGTACATATGCCCCGTCTCATCGGTGTCGACATCCCGCCCCAGAAGCGCCTCGAAATCGCGCTGACCTATGTCTACGGCATCGGCCGCGACACGGCGCAGAAGATCTGCGACGCGACGGGGCTCGACCGCGGCATGCGCTCGCGCGAGCTGTCGGAAGACCAGCTCGCGCTGCTCGCGACATACATTCAGAAGACGTATCCGGTGGAGGGCCAGCTCCGTCGCCAGATCGCTTCGAACATCAATCGCCTGCGCGAGATCGGCAGCTACCGCGGGATGCGCCACCGGCGCGGCCTGCCGGTGCGCGGCCAGCGCACGCGCACGAACGCCCGCACCCGCAAGGGTCCGCGCAAGACGGTCGCCGGCAAGAAGTCCGTGAAGGGAATGAAGTAACCCGCCATGAGCAAGGCAGCAGTAGTCAAGAAGAAGATCAAGCGCAATGTCGCGCGTGCCGTCGTGCACGTGAAGGCGTCCTTCAACAACACGCATGTGACCGTCACGGATGCCAAGGGCGATGCCATCGCCTGGGGCTCCGCCGGCATCGTCGGCTTCAAGGGCACTCGCAAGAGCACGCCCTTCGCCGCGACTCGTGCCGCGGAGCATGCCGCCCAGGGCGCGATCCGTCAGGGCGTGCGCGAAGTACTCGTCAAGGTTCGTGGCGCTGGGTCGGGTCGCGAGTCGGCGATCCGCGCTCTGTCCACTTCCGGTCTCAACATCCTCGCCATCGAGGATTGCACCCCGCTGCCGCACAACGGCTGCCGCGCCCGCAAGCGTCGTCGCGTCTAGTCCGCGCACAGGCTCACAAGGAAGAACACATGGGTCGTTACATAGAAAACAAGTGCAAGCTGTGCCGTCGTGAAGGCATGAAGCTGTTCCTCAAGGGGCAGCGCTGCTTCACGGACAAGTGTGCCGTCTCCCGCCGCGATTATCCGCCCGGCGTTCACGCTCAGAAGCGCGCCAAGGTCACGGACTACGGCGTTCGCGTGCGCGAGAAGCAGAAGCTCAAGCGCATCTACGGCGTGTGGGAGAAGCAGTTCAAGATCTACTTCCACGAGGCCGAGCGCATGAAGGGCAACACGGGCGAGAACCTGATGGTCCTGCTCGAGCGTCGCCTCGACAACGTCGTGCTCGCCGCGGGCTTCGCCCTCTCGCGCAACCACGCGCGTCAGCTGGTGAACCATGGGCACTGCGTGGTCAACGGTCGCTTCGTCGACGTTGCGTCGTTCAGCGTCCGTCCCGGGGACATCGTCTCCGTGCGCAAGAAGGAGTCGGTCCGCAAGCAAGTCGCCGACGCCCTCGAGATCAACAAGTCGCAGCCCGTTCCGGCTTGGCTCGAAGTCAACCGCGACAACCTCACGGTTCGCGTTGCCACGATGCCCAAGCGCGAGGATGTGCCGCATCCGATCCAAGAACAGCTCATCATCGAGCTCTGCTCGAAGTAGCGCTTTCGCCACCGTTCGCAAACACCGCAGGCTCCCTACAGGACCCCACGCATCATGAGAATTCGTTGGCGCAACTTCGAACTGCCCAGCAAGGTCGTTCCCGACAAGGCGACCATGACCAAGGAGTACGGCCGATTCGTCGTCGAGCCGTTCGAGCAAGGCTTCGGTCACACCATCGGCAACGGCCTGCGCCGCGTGCTGCTCTCCTCGATCGAGGGCACCGCGGTCACCGCCGTGCGCATCGAGGGTGTGGCTCACGAGTTCGACTCGCTCACCGGCGTGCTCGAGGACGTGACGGACATCATCCTCAACATCAAGCGACTGCGCATCCGCCACGATGGCAACGATCCGATCACCTGCCGCATTCAGAAGAAGGGCAAGGGACCGGTCACCGGGGCCGATGTGCAGTGCCCGGGTGACGCCAAGGTCGTCAGCACGGATCTGCACCTGCTCACGCTCACGGGCGATCGCGAGTTCAAGATGGAGCTCGACATTCGCAAGGGCCGCGGCTATGTGCAGGCCGAGGAGAACATGGTCGACAAGAACCAGCTGGGAACGATCCCGGTGGACTCGATCTACTCCCCGGTACACCGCGTGCGCTACTCCGTCGAGGCGACGCGCGTCGGCAAGTTCACGAACTACGACCGTCTTGTGATCGAGGTCTGGACCGACGGCTCCGTCGCGCCGGACATGGCGCTCACGGAAGCGGCGAAGATCTACCGCAAGCACCTCAACCCCTTCGTGCTGTTCGAGTCCAGCCGCGACGAGTCGCCGCTGGCCGAGGAGCCGAGCGCTTCGCCCTACGCGGAGCGCAGCCGCGAGACCGGCAAGTCCTCGGCCGTGCTGACGGCGTCCGTGGCGGAGCTCGAGCTCTCGGTGCGCGCGAAGAACTGCCTCGACGGCGCCAACATCACCACCATCGGCCAGCTCGTCTCGATGAGCGAGACCGATGTCATGAACCTCAAGAACCTCGGCAAGACATCGCTCACCGAGATCAAGAGCAAGCTCGTCGAGCGCGGCCTCTCGCTCGGCATGAACACCGGCAACTAGACCGCGCCGCGGTCCCAACCTGAGAACGAACCGCCATGCGTCACGGACGAGCAGGCAACCACCTTTCCCGCACCACAGCCCACCGGGATGCGATGATTCGTAACTTGGCGGCGAGCTTGATCGCTCACGAGCGCGTCAAGACGACGCTCCCGAAGGCCCGCAATCTGCGCCCCTTCGTGGAGAAGCTCGTGACCCTCTCCAAGGAAGCCACGATCCATCGTCGCCGACTGGTGCAGTCGCGCCTTGGCGACAGGACGGCCACCAAGAAGCTGTTCGAGGTCATCGGACCGCGCTTCAAGGATCGTCCGGGCGGCTACCTGCGCATCCTCAAGAGGGCCAAGCGTCGCCTCGGTGACGGTGGCGAGCAGGCGATCATCGAGTTCGTCGAGCGCACGCCGAAGCAGGACGCCGCCGCACCGGCCGCTGCCGCCGAGGCCAAGGCGCCGGCGAAGAAGCAGACCGGCAAGGCCGGCGCCGGCGCGTAGTCGCTTTTCCGAGCAGCTCGACAAAGTTGGAGCTGGCCGCTCGCGCCGACGCGTGCGGCCAGTTCTGTTTTTCCCGCTCGAGTTCTCCTTCCCGACGCGAGCCCCCGGGCGCTCGCGCCCTGCGCGCGTCGCGCGCCTAGAGCCGCGCGAGTCGCATCCGGCCCTTGCCGAGCAGGCGGTCGACCTGTTCGGCGAGCTCGGCCGAGATGCGCACATGGCAGTCCGCGGCGGTGCGCACGCGGCGGATGGAGCCGTCGGTTCCGCGCACCTGAAGGTAGACCGGTCGGCGTCCTACATGGCGCCGCAGCGTGTCCCGCAGCGGCGTCAGCAGATCCTTGTCCTCGGGCTCGATGTGGACGATCACGCCGCCCTCGAAGCGCGCGAGCGCCTCCTCGATGGTCAGTACATCGCTGAGCAGCAGGCCCGGCTCCTCCGCGCGCTCCTCGACCTTGCCGCGCACGATGACCACCGTGTCCTCGACCAGCTTGGCCTTGTGCTGCTCGTAGGCCTTGGGAAAGACGGTGACATTCACGCCACCTTCGAGGTCCTCGAGTCGCATGCGGCCCATCTTCTGGCCCGCGAGCTTGCCGTTCTTGACTACATTGACGGCAAGCGAGACCACCAAGCCAGCGATCTGGACTTCCGTCTCGCTCGAGCGCTCGCCGAGCTGCGCGGTGGTGGCGCTCGAGAGCAGCGCGAACAGGCCCGCGCGCTCCTCCAGAGGGTGACCGGAGAGGTAGAAGCCGAGCGCTTCGCGCTCAGCCTTGAGCGTGTCTGTGGTCGACCAAGCCTTCGAGCCGTCGATGCCGTCGCCCGCGGTCGGCGCCGCGCTCGCGTGCGCGGCCGGCGCGGGAGCGCCGAAGAGCGAGCCTTGGCCCGAGCGGCGGTCTGCGGCCGCGCGCTGCGCTTCGGTCATCGCGACATCGAGGGAGGCCAGCACGGCGCCGCGATTGTGTCCCGTGAAGTCGAAGCCACCGGCCTTGATCAGCGTCTCCCAGCACAGCTTCGGCACCTCGGCGGGATCGCACTCGCGGCACAGCTCGTGCAGCGAGAGGCTTGCGCGCCGCTCCGCCAGGCGCTGGCGGGCCTCGAGCAACGCCCCAATCGCGCGCTCGCCCGTGCCTTTGATCGCGCCGAGGCCGTACCGGATCGATTGCTCCTCGGGGACGAAGTGCCAGCGAGAGTGCCGCAGATCCGGCGGCAGCACCGTCACGCGCGCGCGCCGCGCGTCGTCGACGAGCGCCTTGACCTTGTCCGATGTTTCCATTTCGCAGGCCAGGTTGGCCGCGAGGAACTCGACGCGGTGGTTCGCCTTCAAGTAGGCGGTCTGGTACGTGATCAGCGCGTAGGCCGTCGAGTGCGACTTGTTGAAGCCGTAGCCGCCGAACTTGACGATGTTGTCCCACAGCTCGCGCGCGTCCGCTTCGGGGCAGCCGTACTTCACCGCTCCGGCGACGAACTGCGCGGCGAATTTCTCCATGATCTCGGGCTTCTTCTTGCCCATCGCCTTGCGCAGGTTGTCGGCTTCGTTGAGCGAGAAGCCGCCGAGCGTGCTCGAGATGAGCATGACCTGCTCCTGATAGACGATGCACCCGTAGGTGTCGCGCAGGATCGGCTCGACCGAGGCGTGGGGGTAGCTGACCTTCTCTTCGCCGTGCTTGCGGCGCGTGAACATCGAGTCCATGCCGGACTCGAGCGGACCGGGTCGATAGAGCGCGAGCACGGCGATCAGGTCCTCGAAACGGTCGGGCTTGATGCGCGCGAGCAGCTTGCGCATGCCCTCGGATTCGAGTTGGAACACGCCGAGCGTGTCGCCGGCCGACAGCATCTGGTAGGTGCGCGGATCGTCGCAGAGGTGGTCGAGATCCGGCGGCCTGATGCCGCGCGCGCGCAAGTACTCGAGCGTGCGCTCGAGGATCGTCAGCGTGCGCAGGCCGAGGTAGTCCATCTTGAGCAGCCCGAGCTCCTCGAGCTGCGGCGCGGGCCACTGGGTGACGATGTCCGCGTCGTGCCGCGCGAGCGGCACATAGTCCATGATCGGTCGGTCGGCGATCACGACGCCGGCGGCGTGCGTCGAGATGTGACGCGCCATGCCCTCGAGCTTGGTCGAGAACTCGAACACCTCTGCGAACTGCGGACTCTCGTTCTTGATCGCGATGAGCTCAGGGTCCTTCTCGAGCGCCTCCGCCAGCGAGGGCGCGTTGGGGCCCGCCTGAATCTTCTTCGCGATGCGGTCGATGTCCTTGAGCGGCACATCGAGCACGCGGCCGACGTCGCGCACCACCGTGCGCGACGCCATCGTTCCGAAGGTCACGATCTGCGCGACATACTCGTCGCCGTACCGTCGGCGCGTGTAGGCGAGGACCTTCTCGCGGCCCTCCTTGCAGAAGTCGATGTCGATATCGGGCATCGACACGCGCGCGCTGTTCAGGAAGCGCTCGAACAGGAGGTCGTACTTGAGCGGCTCGACCTTGGTGATGCCGAGCACATAGGCGACCACCGCGCCCGCCGCCGAACCGCGGCCAGGGCCGACCGGCACACCGTTTTCGCGCGACCAGCGGATCAGGTCCCACACGATCAGGAAGTAGGAGACGAAGCCCATCTCTCGGATGACCTTCTTCTCGTACTCGAGCCGCTCCCGCGCCGCGGCGTTGTCTGTGCCGTACAGGCGCCGCAGGCCCTCGTCGCACAGCCGATCGAAGAGCTCGTCGGGGCTCTCGCCGGAGTCGGAGCGGAAGGCCGGCACGCGGTACTTGCCCATCTCGATCGTGAGATCGACCTGCGCGGCGACATCCATGGTCGCCCTCACGGCCTCGGGCATGTCGCGGAAGATCTCGCCCATCTGCGCGCGGCTGCGGAAGAAGAGCGAGTCGGTGTCGAAGCGGAAACGCTTCTCGTCCGAGCGCTTGGCGCCGGTGTTGATGCACAGGAGCACGTCCTGCGCGTTGCAGTCCTCGTGTCGCAGGTAGTGGATGTCGTTGGTCGCGACGATCGGTATCGCGGTGCGCTGGTGCAGGCGCCACAGGGCCTCGTTGGCCTTGTCTTGGATGTCGATGCCGTTGCGCTGCAATTCGAGCCAGAAATGCTCCGGTCCGAACAGGTCGCGGAACTCGCTGGCGACATCCTCGGCCTGCTTCTCGTCGCCGCGCAGGAAGAGCTGGTTGACCTCGCCGGCGAGGCAACCCGAGAGGCACGAGATGCCGGCCGCGTGGCGCGAGAGCAGCTCCTTGTCGATCCGCGGGCGCGTGTGCAGGCCGTTGATGTAGGCCTCGGAGCACAGCTTGATCAGGTTGCGGTAGCCCTCGTGATTGCGCGCGAGCAGCGTGAGGTGGTGGTAGCCGTTCTCGTTCTTGTTGTGCGGCTGTAGGCGCGAGCGCTTGGCGATGTAGACCTCGCAGCCGAGCAGCGGCTTGATGTTCTGCGCGCGCGCCTTCTGGTAGAGCTCGATCGCGCCGAACATGTTGCCGTGGTCGGTCAGCGCGATCGCGCTCTGAGCGTCGTCCACGCAGGCCCGCACGAGGTCCTCGATGCGGTTGGCGCCATCGAGCAGCGAATACTCGCTGTGCACATGCAGGTGAACGAAATCCGGTGCCGACATGGGGAGCTCCGCGCGCGGTTGGGAGCTGGGGCAAGGGTAGCGCGGGCGCGCTGCGCCGTCGCGGCGCAAGCGGGCCAAAAACAGGCCGAGAATGGAGCGCGGCGAGCCCTGCAGGGACTTGCCCTGGTGCGTTCGAGCGCGCGCGCCGCGGCTAGGCGCCGATCAACTGCTGCAGCACGGCCTTCTGCGAGTGCAGGCGGTTCTCTGCCTGCTGGATCACGAGGCTGCGCGGGCCGTCGAGCACGGCGTCGACGACCTCGAGGTTGCGGCGCACGGGCATGGCGTGCATGAGCCTGGCGTGGTCGCCCAGCGCCATGAGCTTGTCGTCGATCGTCCAGCCACTCGCGCGTGAGCGACGGCTCGCCGCGAGCGTCGGGTTGCCGTAGTCCTCGAGCGCATGCCACGAGCGCGCGTAGACGACATGGGTGCCGCGCACGCCATCCTGAGCGTTCGAGCAGCTTTCCACGCTGGTTCCGCTCGCGCGCGCGGCCTCGCGCGCCTGCGAGAGAATGTCGCCGTCGAGCTCGTATCCCGCGGGGTGCGCGATGCGCACATGCATGCCCTGCGCGACCGCCGCGAGCATCAGCGAGTGCACGGCCGCGGGGCTGGCCGCCGTGGGGGACTGGGTCCACACGAACGAGAGCTTGCGCCCGCGCAGGTCGCCGAGCGTCTCGCGCAGAGTCATCAGGTCCGCGAGCGCCTGCAGCGGATGCCACAGCACGCTCTCCATGTTGATCACGGGCACGCGCGCGTGCCGCGCCCAGAGCCGGATCTCCGTGTCGCGTCGATCGACTTCCCAGCTCGCGCCCACGGGCTTGGGACGAATCGCGAGCGCGTTCGCGTAGCACGAGAGCACGGCGGCCGCGTCCTTGACATGCTCGGGAGCGCGTCCGTCCATGATCGTGCCCTCGGCGGTCTCGAGCTCCCAGAAGTCGCTCGCCGCGGAGAGGTTGATCGTGTTGCCTCCGAGCTGCGTCATGGCGGCCTCGAACGAGGTGCGCGTGCGCAGCGAGCCGCGGAAGAACAGCAAGCCGACGGTCTTGCCCGAGAGACTCGCCTTGGCTGGGCGGTTCTTGAGCCGCATGGAGAGGTCGAGGAGGTCGGCCACCTGCCCGGGGGCGAGGTCGGTCAGGCTGATCAGGTGGGAGGGAGCGCGAGGTTCGGCCATGACGCAAAGCCTACTCCCCTGCGCGCGTGAGTCCACGCGGCGAACGAAGCTTCACGGACCTTGACAGCGGCTGCGCCGCTCACTACAAGTTTCCGCCCCTACGCACCCATAGCTCAATTGGATAGAGCATCTGACTACGGATCAGAAGGTTGAAGGTTCGAGTCCTTCTGGGTGTACCAGCACAAGCCTCCGGCGTGGCGAGCGCCCCGCTCCGGAAGCAAGCTCCTCCTACGGCCGTGACCTGCTGACATACGCTCCATGGAACGAGACGGATCCGCTGCGGATCGCTCGCTTGGGAGCGTGAAGGTGGCGAGCGATCGCGAGGGGCTGGAGCTCGCTGTGGTCGAGGCCCGCGCGGCCCTCGCCCTCGACGAGGTCCCGGTCGGCGCGATCGTCGTGATCGACGGACTGCTCGTCGCTCGCGGCCACAACCGGACTCGCACGGACTGCGACCCCACGGCTCACGCCGAGGTGCTCGCGCTCCGCCGGGCGGCGGCGGTGGTCGGAGCGCAGCGGCTCGTCGGTGCGACGGTCTACACCACGGTCGAACCTTGCTTCATGTGCGCCGGGGCCCTGTCCCACGCACGGGTGGCTCGGGTAGTCTGGTCGGTGCGTGATCCAAAGTTCGGCGGCGTGATCTCCCTCGGGAACGTGCTGACCGACCCGCGGATGAACCACTGCTGCCAGACCGCAGAGGGCGAGTGCGCCGACGAGGTGCGCGCGCTCCTGCGCGGGTTCTTTGAAGACAAGCGCCGCAAGGCGCGTGAGAGCACGAACACGCCGGATTTGTCCTAGGACGGGTCCGGCGCGGCGGAGAGATGGCGGAGCGGCTGAACGCGCCGGTTTCGAAAACCGGTGTGCCTGCAAGGGCACCGGGGGTTCAAATCCCTCTCTCTCCGCCATCTTCCTGTCCACGCTCCCTGTCCACGGGCGGAGAGGTGACCGAGCGGCTGAAGGTGCACGCTTGGAAAGCGTGTGTACGTCACAAGCGTACCGCGGGTTCGAATCCCGCCCTCTCCGCCACCTCCTCGGAGGTGGCCTCGCGCGCTGCCTCGGGTGAACAGCCGCCCGAGCTGGTCTTCCTCCTCGCGCGCGCAAGTGGGTTCGGTCTGCCGCGACGGGCCGGTACGAACCGGGTCAGGTCGGGAACGAAGCAGCCCTAAGAACGCGGGTCCCGAGTGCGGCAGCCCGGACCCACTTGCGCGCGCGAGGTTTTCCTCCGCGCCCCATCGCACGCTGCCCCAGCGCCTGGTGAGGTGCCGTCGTGGAGCGCGCGTCGCACGCTAGGATGGCTTCCATGTCCTACCTCGTGCTCGCGCGCAAGTACCGGCCCCGCACCTTCCTCGAGGTGGCGGGTCAGGAGACGGCGATGCGCACATTGCAAGGTGCGATCGCGGAAGAGCGCGTCGGCCACGCGTACCTCTTCTGCGGGCCGCGTGGCACGGGCAAGACCACCACCGCGCGGATCCTCGCCAAGGCGCTCTTGTGCGAGCGCGGCCCGACCGCCGAGCCGTGCCTCGAGTGCGCCCAGTGCAAGGACACGGAGAGCGGCGCCAACATCGATGTGATCGAGTTCGACGCGGCTTCGAACACCGGCGTCGACGACGTGCGCATGCTGAAGGAGGCCGTCGGCTTCGCGCCGATGCGCGCGCGCTACAAGGTCTACATCATCGACGAGGTTCACATGATGTCGAAGGCGGCGTTCAATGCGCTGCTCAAGACGCTCGAGGAACCGCCGGCGCATGTGAAGTTCCTGTTCGCGACGACGGAGCTCGACAAGGTGCTCGAGACCGTGCGCTCGCGCTGTCAAGTCGTGCGCCTGTCGCTGATTTCTGAGCCGCGCATCGCCGCGCACCTCGAAGCGGTGCTCGCCAAGGAGGGCATCGCGCCCGAGCCGGGCGTCACGGCCGAGCTGGCGCGCTTCGCGCGCGGCTCGCTGCGCGACGCGCTCTCGATCACGGATCAGCTGCTCGCGCTCGTCGGCGATCGGCCGACGGTCGAGGATGTGCGCCGCGTTGCGCCCCAAGGTGGCGCCGAGCAGGTGGAGCGCATCCTCGCGCTCGTGGAGAAGGGCGAGCGCGCGGCGCTGCTCTCGGTCCTGCCGCGCACCGATGGGGGAGAGGCGGAGCTCTGCGGAGCGTTGCTCGCGCACCTGCGCCTGGGGCTCTTGTGTCTGCTGTGCCCTGCCGACGCCGCGCTCCACGAGCCGGATGCGGAGCTGCGCACGCGGGTCGCCGAACGCGCCAGGCGGCTCGGCCCGGATCGACTCCAGCTGTGGCTCGAGGAGTTGCTGCACGCGCGCGAGCGCATGGAGTTCCTGCCGCAGCAGGCGCGCATCGTGCTCGAGGTCACGCTGCTCGACCTGTGTCGTCCGGAGACGACCTTGCCGCTCACGCAGCTCGAGCAGCGCTTGATGGCGCTCGAGGCGCGGCTCGCCTCGGGGGCGCCGCCCCGCCCTCCGCTCGCGCCGGCGCCTCCTAGCGCACCGCCGGCGCATGTGAGCGCTGCGGCCAGCGAGTTGCCCCCG